>NZ_JAUBRM010000121.1:0-14320 GCF_036701905.1 Microcoleus sp. MON2_D5 | reverse complement strand
GAGGTACTGGAATAATAATGAATCCTCCTGTATTTATTGTTTTAAGCACTGCCTAGCCCTTAACTGAACCGTATTGATATCTGCTCATCTATTTTCCCATTTACTGACTCTAATGTCTGTCGTAAATCAACATCAAAAAAATCCCAATTTTCCGTAACATCAACATCAGCATAATAGACTTCATCCGAGTTACAGCAACGACTTTTTCTACCTGTTTCTTCCCTTCTATTTCCTACAACCACTGCTAATTGTACATCTTTAATCCGCGCATCAATTCCGGGAAAATCAAAGCTAGGAAACTGAATCGAGTTGATGTTCAGTTTCACTTCTAAAGAATCACCAAGATAATTAGATAATTCATCTGATATTTCTTGAATATCTTCCTGAATTCTTCTTGCCAACTCTTCGCGAATCTTCGTCCCCTCTCGAACTAATTCATCCTGAGTATCTATCCACCAATTATGAATATGTGGCGCGCAAAATTTATTAATTGTTTTAACAATTTTTTCGGCTTCCGCCTTAGTTTTACACCGGATAATGTACGGGTCTAATTTTTCACTTTTAACAGCGTGTTCATAAACCGAATTATTGAAAGTTTCAGGCACAGATTCACTCAGCTTATCCAACAAAGATACAGTTAAATTGAATGCTTGGCCTAAGCCCTTACCAAAATTAGGGAAAAGTCCTAATACTAATTCTCCCATTCCTCCTATTATTTGTCCGACGCCCATATTATCAGATGTTGGCTGTGGTAGTTGAAGAATTTTTGGAGTTTTTTTTGGCTTTGGAGAGTTGGCGGAACGAGAGTCGGCAATCTTATCAATCTCACTTTTGATCTTGGCTTTAGCTCCATCGGCAAATTTATCAATGCCTTGACTAAATCCTTGGATTAGTATTTGTTTTTCTGTCTCGACCTTTTTTTTGACTGACTCAACTTTGTACATCGCATTTTTTGAGCGTTTCCTGTACTCTTCTACTTTTTCCTTGAGGGATTCAATCTCCATTTCCCAACCTTTAATTTCTGTATTCAGAGTATCCTCAATAGCCTTAGCAGCTTTATCAATTTCTGCCACCACCTCACTCAATAAATTCCAGCCAGAATTTTGCGTAATCCTTTGAATGACTGTTTCTTGAATGTTCAGGATACCGCTATCTTGCAAAGCTCTTGGTGCAATCTCTTCAGGTAAAGGAATTACTCTCCTACCTTTTTCATCTCTCTCAGCATATTTGGCACTAAAGAAATCCTCAAAATCTTTTATTTCCTTTTCAGTTGCTTTTCCTTGCTGAATCAGTTTCGCTAGAAGTCCTTGTCGAGAACTAGCAGGGTAAATAACTGGATTGCTAAAGCCAAAACCAACTAACTCTCGCTCTAAATCTTTAATGACATCAACAATTTCTTTGTCTCTCTCTGTTTTTTGGTCAACTTTATTCAAAATAAAGTAAATTTTTCCCGTGTTCTCAGCTATAAAATCCTTACGATTTTCAACAACATCCTTAAACAAATCGGCAACTGCATTATCTTTGTAGGAAGCGTAGTTTAAAATAAACAGAATGGCATTGCAGGTTCGCAGTGCTTCTAGTGCTGTCTGCTTCAGTGCATTAATGTTGAAGTTTGCAGACTCCCACTCATTAGGGCCGGGAGTATCAACTAAGGTAAAGCCTGTGAGAGAAGATAATTGGCTAATTGCTTCAATCGCATGCTCTATCTCAAAGCGTGTAGTGTTATCAGGATTGCCTTTCTCTCGGATTTCACGGGTACGCCGCAGGAATTCTTGTTGAATTTTGCCTGCATCACCCTCAACAAGAATGACTGGTTTTCTTTCTCCTTCTCGATACTCTAAAAGTTTAGGAGTTTCGCCCGGTTTAATGTGTCGGACATCTGTACGGCAGATGGTACAGGCGGCCGTTTCACTCGCCAGTACATCAGCACCGATGATAGAATTCAAGAAGGTGCTTTTGCCAGCTTTCATTGCTGCTATTACGGCTACTTGATACTTCTGATCTTGCAAAGCCTTTAAAGCTTTGTTAATTTCATCTTCAATGCTTTGTAGCCCTTGACTTTCATCTCCCTGAATGCGGAGTCCGTCACGGAATTCTTTGAGATATTGTAAGAGGAAAGTGCCTGTACTGTAAATGCTGGTGTATGCTGCCTGAAATTCTTGAGAAGACATAAGTTGACACTTTTTACTTGAGGGACGGGCTAAGTTAGACCTAGAAATTCGCGGTTAAAATTGATAGAGATTGTGCGCTTACCAATCTATTTGTCAGGGGTTTAAACCCCCGTCGGACTCGTGGAACAAGCGCTCAATATCAACAACCGACTTTAGTTATTAGCTAGGGACTGAATTCCCTGGCGCGAGTCACTGTTTAGTCGTCAGAAAGAGCCTTGCTAATCCCGTAAAAGGCCAAACCTGCTAATGCACCTACGGCTACACCAACGGGCCCAGCAGCAGCACCAATACCAGCACCTCCGCCAACGGCACCAACTGCCGTCAAACCTGTAGCAGCTACCACACCAGCACCCACAGCACCACCCGCAGCAGCGGAACCTGCCGCTTTCGCTATTTCATCACCTTTAGCCATTGAAATACCTCAGTGTAAGGAACAAAAACTAACTGTTTGACTAACGAAAGTTAATTAAACAGGCAAAATTTGAAATATGGCGATCGCACTTTCCCGCTTTTCTAAGTATTTGCACTTAGACAATGAGTCGGTAATTTAATCCTAGACTACCTATAGTTAGCAAACAACTAACAAACGCTATCAACTTCGGTTATGCTATCGTTAGCCACATCTCACCACACCCGACAATGGCATCAAAAGAAGATTTATTTGCCGAAGCCGCGAAACACTGGGACTTAGAAAGGCTGTACCAAGCTTTTGCAGAAGCTAAACGGCAAATCTCACCCCGATCGCGAAGGGGACTAACAGAAACAGAAAAACTTTACCTGCGAGGATTGCTTTCCGGTTGCAGTCCCGCCGAAATCGCCCGCCAACTGTTTCAGAGTTCCAAAAGTGCAGAGGTTTATTTATGTAAAACTTTATACCAATATGTTAAAAAACTCGCAGATGTACCTAACGAACCTGTAGGAAATTGGCGCAATATTTGCGATCGGCTACAGGAAGCCGGATATAAAACTCAGTCTTCTCCTGAATTTAAAATAAATAATTCTGTACCTACAGAAGCATTAGTAAAAATAGTTAATATAGGTTTTAAAGAAAGTACAGTATCAATTGATATTAACATTCGACTATAATTCCCCTCAACTTCAGAAGCGCCGAAAACAGAAGACTTGGATAAAGACGGTTAGAGGGGCGATCGCACTTGGGGACAGAAAGGGATCTCGCCCCTCCACAGAGAGGCAAAAATGTTAATAATCTTATAGCTGATAGTTTGAGAAGGAAGTTTTTGATAAAATATCAAAATTAAAACTGCCTCACCCGCTTCGATTTTACCTAAAACACTCAAATTAGTCAAATTTATGTCTCGATTAAGTATCCTATCAAAAAATAAAGCTCTGGGCTTTGTGCTGGGTTTATTAATTTTTGTCATTTTCATTCCCGGATGTTGGGCTTTAACCACTAATATTGCTCCCACAGCAGCACGGCAAGTAAATAACAAAGTAGCTGTGCGTGCAGATGTACAAAATACATCAAATTCTCGATCTTCTTTAGGAGTTGGGCTGAGTGGTATTGCTGACTACTCAACACAATTACCCTTTTTAGATGCTTTCAAATCTTCTAGAAGATGGATAACTCAATGCGTCAGCGGAGAACCAAACTGTAAAGGTGAATGGGATACAGAGGAGTATAATCTTTTAAATCTTGATGAAAATGGGTGGGTGAAGTCTCTCCCCTCGCCCGAAGATGCTCCTAAATATACTAGGGTAAGTACGCTATTACTTAGGGAAATCCCCAATCGCTATCCTTCAGGGCAATATATTGTTACTTATGAGGGTGAAGGTGCGATCGAATATAAATTTGATTCCAAAAAAGATGAGGCTGCGTCGAAACCCGGGAGGGATATCATTAATGTAGATGCCACACAAGGCGGAGGCATAATGATTACAATTACTGCTACCGATCCCAAGAAAACAGGGAACTATATCCGCAATATTAAAGTTGTTCACTCCCAATATGAACAGCTTTATCAAAGTGGTGAAATATTTAATCCGCTGTTTATAGACAAGATTAAAAAATTTAGAGTCTTGCGTTTTATGGACTGGATGGGGACAAATGGTTCGGAACAAAAAGAATGGTCAAACCGACCTAAACCAGAGAGTGTATCCTATGCTTATAGAGGAAATGTTCCCATAGAAATTATGGTGAATTTAGCTAATAAAGTCCAAGAAGAACCCTGGTTTAATATGCCGCATCAGGCGACGGATGAATATATGACCAACTTTGCTAAAATGGTCAAAGATAGTTTAGATCCCAAGCTGAAAGTTAATGTAGAGTATTCTAATGAGGTTTGGAATTGGTCATTCCCACAGTCGCATTATGCTTTGAAACAAGGTAAAGCGAGGTGGGGAGATAAAGGCGATGCTTTTATGCAATGGCACGGAATGCGTACTGCTCAAATGTGCGATATCTGGAAAGGGGTTTTTGGGGATCAAAAGAGTCGAGTTGTCTGCGTGTTAGGAACTCAAAGAGCTTGGAGAGAGTTAGGAAATTATGCTTTAGAGTGTTCCTATTGGGTAGCTGAGGGCAATAAACCTTGTTATCAACACGGCATTGATGCCTATGCTATAGCTGGATATTTTAGCGGAAACTTGGGCGGGAAAGAAAATGTCAGCACAGTAGAATCTTGGTTGAATGACGCAGATGGCGGGTTTGGCAAAGCTTTTAAGCAATTAAGAGAGGGCGGGTTACTTCCTGGCTTCAAAGATAGTTTGCCCGATGTTGATAATGAATTTAGGTATTACTTAGATGTGGCTCAAAAAAAAGGTCTCAAGTTATTTGTTTACGAGGGCGGCCAACATATTGTAGGTATTGAAGGAGTGGAGAATAACGAAAAACTGACTAAGTTTTTTATGGAATTAAATAGGCGCCCAGAAATGTATGATATCTACACCCAATTACTGAATAGTTGGAAACAAGCTGGAGGTAGTCTTTTCATGCACTTTGTGGACGTGGGTGGATTTAGCAAGTGGGGAAGTTGGGGGGCTTTGGAGTATGTGGAACAAAAGGGTTCGCCTAAGTATGATGCTTTGATGGATTTTATTGATAAGAATCCTTGCTGGTGGGATGGCTGTGCTGTGGAGGGATGATGAGGAATTGGGTGCAATCAAGAATCGTTCGATCGCACTTCCTCAAAATCTTCCGCATCCCCCGGCAAACCCGAACCCTCGCTACCCCTCAACCGGGGCGATTCCCCATTACTCCCACCCCCACCGTAAACCCCAGAATACCTATCCTCCAAACCCGAATCCCTTAGCGAAAGCGCACTTCTTTGACTCGGCGACAATCTATCTGTTGATCGGCGATTTGTCCCAGAAATCGGCGGCTTCCGAGTTAAAGTTTTCCAAGCAGCCTTAATCCCACTCACCACGCTGCGAGTAGTTACCTGCACCTTTTGCGCCTGCTTTTTGGCGCTACCAATACTTTGATCGACCTGTTTGACAACCTCGCCCGCACTTTGTACTCCCTCGCTGACATCATCCGTCAACTCGCTAATTTCCAGCCCCGTCAACCGAATCGCCTCCAAAGTGGGCGGAAATTCGCGAGAAAGCGTGTCAGCGAGCTTTTCCACGCTGCGGGCCGCCCTGGCCAGCGCTTGCACCGCAGGTATTAAAGTCACTAAAACAGCAGTCAGGCTAACTGCCACTAGCAAAATCGAAAGTCCTAGCCAAAATATGGGATCGCTCACTTGAATCTGGGATTGGGGGTTTGGGATTTCATGTCATTTAGCGGATGGGAGGGCGCGACGGGGGACTCACTTCGGCTTCAGCTTCCGACAGGGTTTGGCGTTCCCGCTGAGTCGCTTCCAAACCGGCCGCGATCGCCTCTTTGAGTCTAATCAAAGTTTCGTCCCAATTTCGGATTGCGGTTTCAGAAAGTCGATCGGCCTGCAACTGCACGCTAGTCGATAAATCCTCCGCCAACTCGGGCAAAGCATCGGCCGATTTTTTCAATATCTGTCGCGTCTCCTTGCCCGGTCGCGGTGCTATCAGCAACCCAGTCACGGCCCCGATCGCAGAACCCACAAGCAAACCGCCAATAAATAATCCTGAACGTTTAGTTGACATTTTTATAACTTCTCTCCATACACCAATTTTAGGCAAGTTTGCCTGATCGCGGCCCTTTGCAAAGGTAGAAATATTGTTGACAATCCTACGGAGTCAGCAGGGGCGACAGTTTTAGGATAGCTTACCTCAAAGGTCGAGCGCGCCTGGACCAAAGCATCCGTCCCAAACCCAGCAATCCCAAAAGTTGCTGAACCTGTTGCAGTTGCAATTCCAGTTGTTGATAGCGCCGTCGCAGTTGGCGGGCACCTTGCTGCCTTTTAGCAAGGAAACCGGGCGACGTGCTGAGGACATTGCTGCTGCGGCGTTCCATTCCTGCGATCCGCATTTCCAAACGTGCGATCGTCCGCCTGATTTTCCCCACCTTCGCAGCGATATAAAAGCAAACCAGAGATATTAGTAGATTGATAATTACAACAGCAGTCAGCATTTATTACTTGTTTTTAAACTACTAACATATTTCGCTTTTTTTGGCGGGCTAGAAGCCCTCTTGTTTAGGGACACAACAATGTTGTGTCCTGAACTATGTTGTAGGGACAAAACATTGTTGTGTCCCGATCTATGTGTCCCTATCCATAAGCTGGGTCAAGTTTTAAGCCTGAGACATAGCAGGCAAACAAACCTTAGTACCGCCCAAACCGCAATAACCGTTCGGGTTTTTAGCAAGATACTGCTGATGATAGCTTTCTGCGTAATAAAACTCAGGAGCATCAATAATCTCAGTGGTAATCTTGCCGTAACCGGCTGCCGTCAAAGCCTGCTGGTAAGCATCTCGCGAAGCTTCTGCTAGCTGCATTTGGGTAGCTGAATACGTGTAAATTCCCGAGCGGTACTGAGTACCAGAATCATTGCCCTGACGCATTCCTTGAGTAGGATTGTGACTTTCCCAAAAAACTTTTAGCAGCGTTTCGTAACTAATTACTTTGGGATCGAACACAACCAGAACTACTTCATTATGTCCCGTCATCCCGCGGCAAACTTCCTCGTAAGTAGGATTCGGAGTAATCCCGGCTGCGTAGCCAACAGCCGTGGAAAAAACTCCATTTTGCTGCCAAAATTTCCGTTCTGCTCCCCAAAAACAGCCCAGACCAAACAAGGCACTCTCCATACCGTTTGGAAAGGGAGGTTTGAGCGGATTGCCGTTAACAAAGTGACTTGCCGGTACCGACATCGACTCCGCCCGTCCCGGTAATGCCTCTTGGGGAGAGGGCAGGCTCGACTTTTTGCCAAATCCAAATAGCACCATAAGTTTGTGAGGGGATCTCTGATAAACGTCTTTACCTTACTTAATAATATCAGATGTATACTGAAAATAGTGGCCCTCTTAAAGGTAGAAGGTAAAAACCAGAAGGCAGATTTTTTTTACGGAAGGTTTTTGGTGATACTGCTCACTGCCAACGCAGTTTTAAATCACATTAGGCAGTGTTTTATGTCACCAAAACATACCTAAAATATCACCTATTGTTGAGGTATAAATCACGCGGATTTTAGGCAAAATAGCCGATTATTAAAGGTAGGGTGTTGTAGTAGTTATTCAATACCATTTATTGGGAGTGTGTAGAAATGGCCGCTAAACCTTGCAGTCAACCTTTAAAATCTAATCCGTTTATTACTTACCGCGACCCAATTACAGGCAAGTGGATTGTGGTAAATCAGACTTGGCCCAAAGCAGCAGAACAAGCACAGCTAGCAGCAGCTTGAGTTCTGCTATTAATTTTACTTGAAAAATTAACCATTATCTCCAACTTCAGGACTTACGCAAAAAGTTATTTGACGCGCTACTTATATTCGTAAGTGCTTAGGGGTTGCAGCCTAAATAAATACCACCCTACTTTTAAACATTGCTCATCTCTTTTTGCAGTTCTAAATACTGATAGAGATATTCCGCAATTATCCCGTGCAAAAACAAGTCGGGTGCCGCATTAAACGGACTGTTTGGCGCTAGCGGATGGCGGTTGACAATTACATGATTCCAGTCGCAATTTGCGGTAATATCGCTGACGTAAGCCAAATCCATACTAACTCCCGCAACAAATAAGCTTGCGGAGAGTTGGGTTGTTCCGCTTTAACGCTTTCGAGAGTCGAAGATTCGGGAACCTCAAGAAAGTTAGAAATTTGATAAATCATAGGTTTATGGGTATTTTCCACAGCAGTTAACATCCTGTATGCCGTTGTAAAGCTGCCGCTTTTCGGCACGAAACAAAAGATTGTCTGTCCAGGCTGCAACTTTTCAGAATTGAATAATCCCTCTAAGATTAAATAAATCGAGGCGCCGCCTGTATTTCCCCGACTGTACAAGTTGGTAAACCATTTTTATTCAGGAATCATGCAGCCTGCTTCTTCCAGAAGTTCTACAATTTGTTCCCGGAAAAAGTGAGACGAATAGTGGCACAGCAGCCAGTCGATTTCCTGCGGACAAACTCTCCCGGCTTTTATCAATGGCAGCCAACCTTCAACACCTAATTTCATTACATTGTCCAGCAAGCGAATATTTTGCCGCCAGTCAAAAGCGCCCGCTGTGGTTGCATCGAGGTAGGAGGAATAATCCTACGAGCTTTTAGTTGATGTTTCGTTTGCTAATCCTGAATACATACAAACAGGATAGGCGTTGGCGTGGGAAATTAGCTCAATCCATTCTATTTTTAAGCTGATTCCTGTCGCGTTAGGATGGTTTTGGAGCAACAATGCTCCGGCACCGTCGGAGAGCATCCAGCGCAGAAATTCTGTATCGAAAGGCAGGGGTTTTCCCGCTTGCACTGAAGTCTTTGCTTCAAATTTGGTGTTTTTGAACAGGCGCGAGGGAAATTCGGAAGCGACGGCAATTGCTGTTTGTTTTTTGCCGAGTTCGATTTGAGAGGTGGCGTAATTTAAAGCACTAACTCCGGCACAGCAAAATCCTTGAGTTGACACTATTTCTAGGGGAGATAATTCGGAAAGTTCCCCGTGTACTGTGCGGGCAAATCCCGGTACTAATAAGTCTGGTAAAGTAGTGGCGCAGGCCAGTAAGTCGATCGCCCCTGGTTCCAGATTTGCCTGGGCAATCGCGTCACGGACGGCAAACGCTGCCATTTGGCTGTTAGAATATAGTGTTTGCTGCTGTTTGTCGATCGCGTAGTAGGGCTGTTGAATGCCGTTGCTGTTGAGAATTCGCTGCCTGACTCTCGAAGGGCGCGAGGCAATTTTGCCGAGATATTCTTCCATC
Organism: Microcoleus sp. MON2_D5; assembly: GCF_036701905.1. Lineage (NCBI taxonomy): Bacteria > Bacillati > Cyanobacteriota > Cyanophyceae > Oscillatoriales > Microcoleaceae > Microcoleus > Microcoleus sp. MON2_D5. The sequence goes on along the minus strand of NZ_JAUBRM010000121.1, from coordinate 4,873 downwards.
TCATCATTATTAATCGGTTCTCCAGGCAAAAATTTTCCCATCCGATTGATATAAGCACTGTACATGGCGTAAACCTCTAAAGTTGCTAATTTACTCGGGTTCGTTGGTTTGTTAAATCAAGCCAGAAAATATCTAAAATTGATGGTGCTTTGTGAAGCAGTGAACTTGCAAGGAGTAAGCAGCTATCTTGTAGAGTCAGCGGAAATCAGGCAAGTTGAGCAACAGTGGCAACAAGTAACCGGAAGCGGGGTGAAGTTTATTGTAATTGAGCCAATATGTAACTAGAGTTCCTTCGCTGCTTCTCGACTAAAATGGATATTGCAAAACTAGATACTTGGTATTCTCCTTCTCAACGCCGCACGGCTGTTTCGCTGTTGATGAAACGAGTAGGCGTAACTCGCACTAGGGCTGAATGCTTTATCAGGCTTTGGGTTTACTTATCAGTGAAACAGCTTCAGGAAAGCCAGCCCCGTCTCAAACCACCGCTGGCGAAACTGGAAGTGCCAGCAACAGAAGTGCAGTGCACTCACCGGGAAGCAGCCGAACTATTTTACTGCGATTCCGATCGCGGGAGCGATCGCGCCGCCGGAATGATGTTAGATAAATTAGCAGCCCTGGGATTGATCGCAAAACACTTTGATGGTAACGCTACGGCAATTCAAATTCAACCTGTTTCAGAAATTTTAAATGTTGCCGAACCTCAAAAGCCTGTCAAACTCGAATTAGATAATTTTGACCCCCGCTGCGACGCGATTCCCGTTGCCAATTTATTAGCCACCAATTACAACTGGATGAACCGAAACACTAACGCCGTTCCCCACAAAATTGCTAAAATCCTCCGGCTTTTGGCTAGCCGATACTCAAAAGGAATGCGAGTTTTGCGCCGCTCAGATAATCTCAATCCAGTCGGGTTTTACTTACTTTATCCCACAGCTAGCGAATCTGAAGTAAATTTTTTTAATGCTCCTAGTAAAGGGCTTCATTTAAGTTCTATTTCCGATATCGATCCTTTCAAGATGGCGCTACCAGGAGATATAAATTGCCAGTCAGTATTTGTCCGCAGTTGGATGATCGATCCGCAGTATTTGTCAGAATACCGAATTGCTTTTCTTGAAGACACACAGAAAACTTTAGGCGAAATGCAAACAGATTTTCCGAATCTTTGCGACTTGTACACGCTGATGATTCACCCCATGTACGAAAAACAGTCCCTAGCTTTGGGATTTCAGAAGACTAGCAGTGATAATCAGCTATCTGTTTATTGGATGTATTTAGCGCTGGATAGATTTTTGGGGCTCGATATCAAGGAAGCATTAGTTAAACTGTAAGATAACTCGGCGGTTTCAATCGCCGAGTGACGACAAACAGCTTACAAAGTCTCGCGACCCAAATAAGATTGCAGCACTTCCGGCACTTTTACAGTTCCATCCGGCTGCTGATAATTCTCTAAAATTGCTGCCATTGTGCGGCCTATAGCTAAACCGGAACCGTTCAGCGCGTGAACGAATTGAGTGCCTTTTTTCCCCGCTTCTTTAAAGCGAATATTCGCCCGTCGCGCCTGAAAATCTGCGACGTTGGAACAACTGGAAATCTCGCGGTATTTGCCCGCAGATGGCAGCCACACCTCTAAATCATAGGTTTTTGCTGCCGCGAAACCCAAGTCGCCGGTACACAGTGCGATCGCCCGATAAGGCAATTTCAGGGCCTGTAAAACTCCCTCAGCATCCTGCACTAACTTTTCGTGCTCTGCCTCGGAGGTACTCGGATGCACGAGTTTCACCAATTCTACTTTATTAAATTGGTGCAGTCGAATTAATCCCCTCGTATCTTTGCCGTAACTGCCAGCTTCGCGGCGAAAACAAGGAGTATAAGAACAGTGATAAATTGGCAACTGTTCTGCTGTCAAAATTTCACCTCTGTACAAATTGACAACCGGAACTTCGGAAGTAGGAATTAACCACAGATCATCTTGGTCGCACTTGAAACTTTCTTCAGCAAATTTGGGTAATTGACCCGTAGCAGTGAGGGATTCAGTGTTAACTAAAAATGGTGGAATTACTTCTACATAACCTGCTTTTGTGTGGCGATCGAGCATGAATTGAATAATCGCTCTTTCCAGGGCTGCCCCGGCTCCCATTAAGCTGACAAAGCGGGGCTGAGCGATTTTTACTGCCCGTTCAAAGTTGATAATTCCTAATTTTTCGCCGATTTCCCAGTGCGGTAAAATACCAGAATTTTGGGGTATGTATTCGTCTCCCCAGCGCCGGATTTCGACGTTTTCTTCTTCAGTTTTGCCGATCGGCGTTGACGGACTCGGTAAGTTTGGCAGCGGTAGCAATAAAGCTTCTATTTGAGCTTTTAGGTCTTTTTCCTGTGCTTGCAGTTGGTTCGACTCGGTGCCGACTGCGTTGCCTTCTGCCTGCAGTTCCTGAACTTCGGGAGATTCGAGGGTTAAACCCGATTTTCTTTTTTGACCGATGAGTTTGGCAATTTCGTTGCTGCGGGCTTGCAGTTGCGATCGCTTGCCTTCCAACTCCCGCTGCTGTTTGTCTAATTGCAAAATCGGCTCGATTTCATAGTTACCTCCGCGCAGGTTGAGGCTTTCTTGCACGGCTTGCGGGTTTTCTCGGATTAATTTGAGGTCTAGCACAGATTTATTCTAAATCTTAAATTTTAGAGCGGCTGGGACAGAACGAGATGATATAGAAGCTTTGTTAATCATTGGCATATTGAATCATAATTTATTCTGACTTAAAATTTTAGTTGGGTGTCACCCCTGGAGGGTGACACCCCACAAATCTCTGCTATACTTGCAAATATTAGTAGATGCACCCTGATAATTTTCTACCCCAGCCAGCGATGGCAGGGGTTTTTTGTTGTGTGGCATGAAATTGAAGCCCTGGACGCACTATCAGTCTAAAAAACCCAGTTTCTCGCGATTATCGTCTCAAATGAGGCAATTACGTCAAGAAACTGGGTTTTTGCGTCCAGGACTAGGTTACTAAAATATCTTTCCGGTTAAAAGTTAAAGCCAGTGCGAAGCAACCAAACCCATTGAGTGTCGTTGCGGCTGTCATTCTCAGGATTAACAACGGCCCAAACACCAGGAGTGATGGAAATGTTGTCGTTGACCTGAAAGCGATAGAAGGCTTCAATGTGATAGGAAGTATCTCGCTCGCGGCGCACATTACTGCTCGTCACGCGACCTGGCAAACCCACCAAAATCCCGGGTAGGTTGCCTTCACCTCCCACATCTGGGAAACTTATCCCGATCGCTGCATACACAATATCGGCGCGATCGTCGCCGTCAACATTTAGCAAAACCACGCCACCTCTACCATCAGAAACGCTGCTAACACCGGAATTTTCTGCATTGGCGCGAGTATAAACGCCCCAGCCGTGAACTTGCAACCGGGGAGCAAGGCGGTAGAATCCTTGTACGCCTACAGAATCGCTGGATGTAGCAATATTGTCCCCAAACGGTCGCGCAGCCAGAAAACTGCCCGTACCGCCTGTGAGGTCGGCTTTACCGCTTGGTGCAAAGGTTCGAGAATAGGCTACGCCAATTGCTCCGCGATCGCCCCGGTAGGCAAGCTGAACCAGAGCGTTGTACGAACCGTTGAATAAACCGTTACTTGACTGCGAAAGATTGGCATTTCCGGCTACATAGCCTACAGTCAGGGTGAGGTTTTTGACGATCGTCCAGTTGACAGCACCACCCCCACCTCCCCGGCGGTAGAGGGGATTGTATTGTCCGAACTTCGAGGGAATTCCCTGACTATCGCTGGCTATCGTTGGAGGAGTCAGCAAATCCGTAATATCGGGATACCCAACACCTGTGGAGCCCACGGTCAGCGCCAGATTAGAGGTCAGCGGGCTCACATACAATACGTGAGGGACGGTGATTGTGTTATCGACATTGCCATCAAAGTTCAAGGCCGTCATATTTGTACCCGTATAGTCGGCAATCCTGCCCAAGTTGCCGAATTCCAAACGGGTTCTGAGCATATCGCGACCGGTGAAGCTGGTTTCAAAATTTAATCGCCCCCGGTTGGCAACAATAGTGTTGGTGCGATCGCGCGAATCCCCAACACTGTTACCCGAGGTATCTGTTACCACCACGATAATTTCCGCATTCAGCTTCGTAGTAGTCGAGAACTGATTCGCTTCTAGTTCTGCTGTGCGTGCATCGAGAGCATCGACTCGACCCCGCAACACCGATAATTCTGTTGCAAATTCTGCTTGCAGTTGTTGTACGATCGCTAAATCTTCCCGAGTAATCAGGTTGGTTGTTCCTGCGGCAATGAGTTCGCTGACTCGATCGAGACAGCTATTCAATCCTGCTGCAAATTCGTACCGCGTCAGCGCGCGGTTTCCTCTGTAGGTGCCGTCAGGATAACCGGCAATGCAGCCGTAGCGTTCTACTAGAGATTGCAGCGCCTGAAACGCCCAGTCAGTTGGTTTTACATCCGAGAGTTGAGAGACAGAATTCACCTGCGCGAAGGGGTTTTCTGCCAATGTATTTAACGGTTCAGGAGCAACTAATCTATCAATTGGTGCAGCAAAACTTGGAGATGATGTTAGTAGAAATACACCCGGTGCTCCCAGTATAAAAGCACTAATCAGGTGAGGAAAATGCTGGATGTGCATAGGACAAAGCTCCGCATAAGGAACCGAGCGCCAGAATTAGCAATACAGTTACCTTCTAGACTGTTAGGACGTTCTTAATCGCTGAAACCCTTGGTATTATTCCATTTGCCTTTTTCCTTCTTCCTTCCCCCCAAGGGGGGCAGGGGACTTCTTCCTTCTTCCTTCTTCCTTCTTCCTTCTTCCTTCTTCCTTCTTCCTTCTTCCTTCTTCCTTCTTCCTTCTT
>NZ_JAUBRM010000120.1:0-14406 GCF_036701905.1 Microcoleus sp. MON2_D5 | reverse complement strand
GAGTACGGCAACCTGACTCCAGCCAGCCAAGACCCCTACGGCGACCCGGCTGAGTACGGAGAGTACGGCAACCTGACTCCAGCCAGCCAAGACCCCTACGGCGACCCGGCTGAGTACGGAGAGTACGGCAACCTGACTCCAGCCAGCCAAGACCCCTACGGCGACCCGGCTGAGTACGGAGAGTACGGCAACCTGACTCCAGCCAGCCAAGACCCCTACGGCGACCCGGCTGAGTACGGAGAGTACGGCAACCTGACCCCGGCCAGCCAAGACCCCTACGGCGACCCCGCAGACGACGCCGGTACCGACTACGCACAGTTCGGCAACGTGACTCCGGCCAGCGAAGACCCCTACGGCGACCCTGCAGACTACGTAGCGGATGCTGGAATGTTCGGCAATGTCATCCCCGCGAGCGAAGATCCCTACGGCGACCCGGCGGATGAAGAAGGCTTTAGTTAACTCAGTTGGCTAGAAAAATTACCTGGTAAGCAACAGCACCCCTGCGGGGGTGTTTTTTTTGCCAGTTCTTTTTGCTAGTTCTCAAAAACGGAGAGGGTGGGATTTGAACCCACGGAACCTTGCGGTTCACCTGATTTCAAGTCAGGCGCATTCGACCACTCTGCCACCTCTCCGGGCGCATTCATTTTATCATACCAGCAATTGTCTCTAACTACAAATAGCCGCAGATTCACCGCCCCGATAAAGAATTTGTTCTAAGGCCACCGCGAAATCTGCCCCCAGCCAAACCAGAGACACTTCGGACACTGCTCCATTTTCCAGCAGGACGATCGAGAAATTCCGCAGTTTCGAGCAGTCTTTCTCCACAATTCGCGGTACGCTGGCGGCATTCAAATAAACTGTACCCTCCGCACTCACCTCCAGCGACTTCCGCAACTCGTGCTTCGTGTGCCGCAGTTTGTGGTGCATATGACCAAAAGTTACCAGCGGTATGTGCTTTCCTGTGGTACGAGTTCGATCGATCGCCTCCGCAAAATCCGGGTCGCCCCAATCCCCTCCCAGTGGCTTCCAATCTCGCCCGCAGGGGTCTTCAGGAGCCTCTCCCAACCCCGTCGGGCCCGTGTGACCCAAAAAAATCACATTTTCGCAGTGCGCCTCCGCCGCAGCTTCTGCAATGCGTCGCGCTGATTCTTCAAAACTCTCTACCCCAAACCATTCCGAGTAAAAATCCCCGTACTTCCACTCCGAGCCCCCCCAAGTAAACGGGCGGCTTCCCACCACAGTTACGCCCAATTCTGGAAAATCACGCTTCCGGTAACCGACGTGAGCTTCTCCCATTAAATCTAACTGCTGTTTTACCCAATTTTCTTGAGTGCGATCGTAAGGACACTGACTGCGGCCCCACTCTGTCGCCGTGTACCAAGCGTCGTGGTTCCCAAACACCGCTGCTTTCGGAATGTCCAATTGGGCGATCGCCCGCACCACCTCCACCGACTCATTGCCAAAATCCCCCACAAACAGCACCAAATCAACGCCCAGATGCTTCAGGGCCTCGCCGTCTTCCGGTTCCCAGCGATCGTGAACGTCCCCCACCACCGCAATTTTGATAGATTTAGCTTTATTCATTTCATTTGTTATGTGCGATCGAGCCCTAGCCCCTTCTTACTCAGCATAAGAAACAGCGACCAATTTTTGCACTCTCCCGCAGCATATTTTGGATTTTAGATTTGAGATATTAGATGGGCTCCACTGAACAGCCAGCACTTTTTGGTGAATTCAACTATAATTCAAAATACACTTTAGCTGTCTTCGCCACCTTCCCCGGAATATTCTAACTGTGTTTACCACCGCACCTGCTCCGAACTTTACTCAAACCCGACTGCCCAACGACTTGTTTGCAGCAATTAACGCCCTCAAACAAGAGTTGAACGCCGTCATTCTCGCCCACTATTACCAAGACTCCGAGATTCAAGACATCGCAGACTTCATTGGCGACTCCCTAGAACTTGCCCGCAAAGCCGCCAACACCAGCGCCGATGTCATAGTTTTTGCCGGAGTTCATTTCATGGCCGAAACCGCAAAAATTCTCAATCCCGACAAATTAGTATTGTTGCCAGACTTAAATGCTGGGTGTTCCCTCGCCGACAGTTGCCCTCCCGAAGCCTTTGCAGCTTTCAAAGCCGCTCGACCAGGACATTCAGTAATTTCCTACATTAATTGTAGCGCCGCCATTAAGGCAATGAGCGATATAATTTGCACCAGTTCTAACGCTGTTAAAATTGTCAACCAAATTCCAAAAAATCAGCCGATAATTTTTGGGCCAGATCGCAATCTCGGCCGCTACGTCATGGAACAAACCGGTAGAAACATGGAGATTTGGCAAGGAGCCTGCATTGTCCACGAAAACTTCTCAGAAAAAAAGATAGTTCAACTCAAAATTGAAAATCCCGAAGCCGAAATAATTGCTCACCCAGAATGCGAACCTCCCGTGCTGCGCCACGCTAATTACATAGGCTCCACCACCGCTTTGCTCAAATATTCTCAAACCTCTTCCAGCCAAGCTTTTATTGTCGCGACTGAACCTGGAATCATTCACCAAATGCAAAAGCAAGCTCCGCACAAACGCTTCATCCCCGCTCCTTCAACCAATAATAACTGTGCTTGCAACGAATGCCCGCACATGAGATTAAATACCTTGGAAAAATTGTATCTCTCCCTAAAAAATCAAACCCCCGAAATTACCATGCCCCTAGATATTCAACTAGCAGCCTTGCAGCCGATAGAGCGAATGCTAGAAATGAGCTAACCGCTGGCTATTTTTAAGTAAATTTATTGTGTGGTGGGTTGGGCGCGGTGATTCAATTAAGTCATTGCCTAACCCACCAACATAGATCGGCAATCTGTGAATCAGTTGTCCACTCCTTCTCTTCTCTTCCTATGCGCCTCTGGGGTTTCGGCCTTTAAAACTCATCAACAACTATAAATGATGTCCGAAAAATTGATTGTTTTCACCCGCTATCCCGAACCGGGAACAACCAAAACTCGACTTATTCCGGTGCTGGGAAAAACAGGCGCTGCCAACCTTCACCGCTTGATGGCCCAACGGACGATCGCCTGCGCTCTCTCTCTCGAAAAATCCCGCCGATTATCGGTAGAAATTCACGGAGCCGGCGGCAGCGAACAACTGATGCAAGAGTGGTTGGGAACTGATATTATTTGTCAAAATCAAATAGACGGCGATTTGGGGGCAAGAATGACAGCAGCGTTTGACAAATCTTTTAATTCAGGGGTTCATAAAACTGCCATTATCGGCACTGATTGCCCGGATTTGAAAGCAGAAATCATGGCACAAGCTTTTGATGAACTGAGCCAACACGATTTAGTTTTGGGCCCCGCTAAAGACGGAGGTTATTATCTGATAGGGTTGCGGCGATCGATACCGGAATTGTTCGGTGGCATTCACTGGGGAACGAGTGAAGTATTTGCTTGTACGCGGGCGATAGCGCAAAAGCTAGACCTCAATATTGCTTATCTTCCTACTCTTGCAGATATCGATCTACCAGAAGACCTCCTCGGTTTAGATATTAATATATTGAAAGAACTAAAGTCTATTTAAGGTTTCTCACTTATTAGGAATTATCATATATAATTTGAGAAAAATACTTGATTATTAAACCAGAAAGCCATAATATAGTAAGTGTATTTGTCTAACCAAATGCTGAATATCAGTAGTGGTTAGACAGCGCTTGGGACAATAGTCCCAGGCGCGAGAAAAAGCCAAAAATTAGCAAATAAATGAGCAACTAACAGCTCTCCTTTGTACGAAACCCGCCCTGGCAGATAAAAGCCCCATGTAGGCGCGGGCCCGGCGTAAAAAATTAGCAACTAACAGCTCTGTTTTGTACAAAACTCGCCCTCCCATCTTAAGGCCAAATGTAGGGGCGATCGCGGCGTAAAAAATTGGCTAAATAACAGATAAGCTTTGTACAAAACCCGCCCTCTCTCACGGGCTGCTTAATTCTGTATGTCGCCAGAAAATCCCACTCTCAAAATTTCCATTATCATTCCAGTCTTAAACGAAGCACCTACAATTGCGCCAGTCATCTCCACCGCCCTGGAGGCCAAAAATGTGGAAATAATTGTCGCCGACGGCGGCAGCAGCGACGGTACAGCAGATATAGCAAAATCTTTGGGCGTGCGAGTTATCTCCACCGCCCCAGGCCGCGCCACCCAAATGAATGCAGGTGCTGCTGCTGCTACTGGAGATATCCTGCTGTTTCTCCACGCAGACACTCTTTTGCCTCGCGGGTACGACGATAGCGCGCGTCGGGCACTAGCTAACCCGTCTGCAGTGGCGGGGGCCTTTGAACTCAAGATTGACGCCAGCAGGCTCAGCCTCCGGCTGGTAGAAACAGGGGTAAACTGCCGATCGAACTTTTTGGAAATGCCCTACGGCGACCAAGCTATTTTCCTCCACGCAGTTACCTTTGACAAAATCGGCGGTTTTCCCGACTTGCCCCTCATGGAAGACTTTGAATTCGTGCGCCAATTGAAAAAACAAGGCCGCATTGAAATAGTACCCCAGCCAGTGCTGACCTCCGCCCGTCGCTGGCAGCAGCTTGGGGTCATCAAAACTACCGCCATTAATCAAATAGTAATTATCGCTTATTTCCTAGGAGTGTCGCCCGATCGACTCGCTTTCTGGTATAAGAGGCAAAAGAAAAATTCTTCCAAAAACTAAAGAATAGTGAACTTTTCTAAAGCTTGCTGCCAATTATGCAAATAGGAAACACCTCCCTGCGTAAAATATGACTTGAACGCCTCAACTTTATTAAACTGCGAGGACAAACAGAATATGCCCGATCCCAGAGATGCAGAGCTTATTAAACCCTTTAACGGCGACCCCTTCACGGGTCATCTAGCCACCCCCATCAGTGCTTCTGATTTCACAAAAGCATACCTTGGGAACTTGCCCATCTACCGCAAAGGACTCTCGCCCCTAGTTCGAGGTCTAGAAATCGGTTTGGCACACGGTTATTTCCTCATCGGCCCCCAAATCGTCTTCGGACCCCTGCGGGATTATGGAGAAGCAGCTAATCTCGGCGGATTATATACAGCCCTCGTCTTAGTTCTGCTTGGCACAATAGGTCTGTCTCTTTACGGTTTAGTCTCTTTCAAACAAGACAACACCAGCTACCCTAGCGCTAATCCCATGACCCCCGATGCCCTCAGAAATTCTGAAGGGTGGAGCCAGTATACCGCTGGTTTCTTCATTGGCGGGATGGGCGGCGTCTTTCTTGCCTACTTCTTACTCGAAAACTTTAATGGCCTCGATGCCATTTTCCGGGGTTTAGTCAATAATTAGACTCGACTCCCAAATATCCCTGTTGGAACACACTAACTTTAGTTTGGAGAATTTGATATGACAGGTTCCTACGCTGCTTCTTTCTTGCCTTGGATCATGATTCCGCTAATCACCTGGCTGATGCCGGTTGTGGTAATGGGTTTGTTGTTTATCTACATTGAAAGCGACGCCTGAGCCTTACCCCTAAAGTAAGACCTAAGTTGGAAAGCCGAAGTAAGACAATTGACGAACAATTGCTCTGAAATTTCTAGATAAATCTAGGGAAAATCAGCAAAAATTGTTTTGAGATAGCTGGCTATCGGAAAACTTAGTTTCTTTACCCCCATCCCCAGAATTTATCTGTGGAGCAATCTTTCAGTTTTCTTCCTTCAAAACTCGTAATTGCAAAAAAATCCTCTGTCGGCAGGCAGAGGATTTTTTTGCAAAGAAGACAAATCATCCGATCAGAGCACACAAATTGCCAAATTCTAAGCCACAATTGTTATGGAAACCTACTAATGAGGAGACAGCGATGCAATTTTCCCCCGCACGCCGCATCTTAGCTCCATTCCTGATCTCGGTATTGCTGTTAGTGACCGCCTGCGGTCAAACCCAAGCCCCCTCCCGCTGGGACAAAGCCCAGCAGGAAAGCACCCAAAAACCTGCTAAAGCCAAGCAGACAACTGCTGACAAATCAAGTGCTAGTAATCAAAACCTGCCCAATAAGGCAGTTGCAGGCGGTAAGTTAAATAAATATTTCCCCTCTTCTGGCGGTGGATTCGATCGCGTTTTTGCTCAAGAAAAATCCGGTTTTGCTGAAGCTAAGCTGAACAAAGGCGGTAAAAATGTCGCGGTTCTCTCGATTAACGACATCGCCGGCAACCCCAACGCAGGTGCAAAATTTAAGCAAAGTACCAAGCAAATCAGTGGCTATCCCGCCGTTAATCAGGGTGCTAATGGTACCGCTGTTTTAGTGGCAAATCGCTATCAGGTGAAAGTTCAATCCCGCACTACCTCTTTTACCGCTAGCGATCGCGAAGCTTGGCTGTCAAAATTTAACCTGGGCGGCCTCGCCCGCCTCAAGTAGCAATCTCTTTTGTCAAACTCCGCGCCCGACTCAAGTCTGGCGCTATCACCACTAAGTCTGCCACAATGAGACTGTGAAGTTTTGCAATCTGCCAAAAGTAATACCTTTGATTTTCGTTCCAGCATAAGGAGTTTTTTGTGAGCAAAACAGTCTTTGAATTAGTCGATCAACTGCCTCAAGACAACATGACTGTCAAAGCCCTGCGAGCGCTTGACTTTGTGGTTCCCGGCGAGTGGAACAATTTAGTTGGCTTTGAAAATACAATTCGCACCGTTACTGGCGAAACTGACGAAGAACTGATTCAGCAAATCGGCGAGCGCGCTATCTACCTCTTCAACGATAAATCAGAGGGCTACCAGCGCGCTCTTTGGCTCTACCAAACTATTGACAACGCCGACAAGGCTTTGGGCACTGCCGCCCTCGCTAATAAGGTTGCGGAAAATGTCTCGTTTTTGTCGTTCCTCGGCAATATCACTCCCAAGGCAGAAAAAGCTCAAACGATCGACCTTTCTTTGAAGTTAGTCACTGAGTTGCTCGCGTTTTGCCAAATCAACGGCATTCCCGGCGACAGCATCGGCGATTTTGCCGCATCCTTGGGTGACTACGGCGGCGAATCCCTGATGCGGATGGCTGCTTTGGTTTGTTTTGACGGTTTGATTCCTTTGGGGCCAGACTTTATCATGGCAACTCAGTCTTGGATTCAAAAGCTCTCTCCTAACGATTTGCAGTCCAATCCGTCATTTAATGCCATCGGCGGCATGATTCCTGGGGGATCTCCCGCAGGCCAACTCGGCTTTATCGGCGAAAGCTTTAACTCGGTTTCTGGCTGGATGAGCTCTTTTGTGAGCGATCGAGGTTTGACTCCCCAAAACGTACTCGGCAACTTGCAGAATTTTATAGAAATTTCTGCTGACAAGGTGGACTACGTGGGCGCATTCCTCGATATGACTACCAACTACTACGAACACACTGGTGTTCAAACTCTCGCCCGCCGTTTGATTGAACGAGCTGTCGCTGAGATTTAGAATAACCAAAGGAGTTGTGATATTGGCAGGCGATCGCCCTCTGAGAGTGTTTTGAGTTCAAATTTTTTGGAAAGAGCAATTCTCTCTCGGTTGGTTTTCGATAAGCAGTGTGCGCGATCGCAAAAGTCGATCGCCCCCACCTGCACTCACCACTCCTTTTACCGAGCACTTTTAAAAGGAAGCGTTAATGCCAGAAGAACCGCAAAACCCTACCGCTGGAGAATCAGAAACTCCCACTGCTTCGATCGAGAACGCCCCGAGTTCCGACGAACCCGAGACAAGCGACTTTCCCAGCACTGACAAGCCTCAGCCCACTGCTAAAAAACCCGCAGCCAAGAAAGAACCGAAAAATCCTACCGCTGGCGAATCCGAAACTCCCAGTGCTTCGATCGAGAACGCCCCGAGTTCCGACGAACCCGAGACAACCGACTTACCCAGCACTGACAAGCCCCAGGCGGCTGCTAAAAAGCCCGCAGCCAAGGCCGAAGGCGACAAGCCCCCAGCTAAAGCTAAAAAGGAAAAAGCACCTGCTGTTGAAGACAAGCCCTTTGCGGAATTTATTCAACAAGATTATTTGCCCGCTTTGCAAACTGCTTTGACTAAGCAGGGCGTTAAGGATTTAGAGGTGAGTTTGGCAAAGCAAAAACTCCCAGTTGCGGGCATGAGTTCCGCCGGGGATTGCTGGCAGGTAATTGGGAAATTCCAAGAAGGTCAGCGCCAATTTAACCTATATTTTCCTCAAGAAAATATTCAAAGTCAAAGGGCGTTTTCCTGCGCTGACAATAATACCAAAACTAGCACTTTAGAGCCTTTTTTGATAGATGAGCGCAAGGTAACACTAGACCTCATGGTGTTTGGTGTCGTCCAGCGGCTTAATGCTCAAAAATGGCTAAATCTTAATTAGTCAGTAGTCATTAGTTATTAGTCCTTAGTGGCTGGTTTTCGGACACTTACTAATGAGTGTCAGGGCGGGTTAATTGTAATATAAACTTTACCCCTCGCCCAATCTCTAATTTGGCCCTGACTGACTCAGAAGAGAGAAGTCATAGCTAATGACTAATGACTAATGACTATTGACTAAAGACAGATTTTCTTCTGATTTTGTCAAAAAATTGCGAGCTTGCATTATCCCGTAAAGGTTAACATCTGTTTCTAACAAACAAGCATGACCGCTGTTAGCCAGCAGCACCATTTCAGCATTGGGAATTACCTTGACTAAAAGCTTCGCTTCTACTAGGGAAGGCAGCAGCCGATCGGCACCGCTAGCAATTACTAGCGTCGGCTGCTTGATGCCACGCAACTGATTTTCGTCAACATTAAACGATCGCACTAACGCCAATCTCCACACAGACGTGTTTTGCGGTACCGCTTGCATCGCTTCTAGCAACGCGCGGCGATCGTCGCGCCCAATCTTTCCTAAGGATGCTAATATCGGCAATAAACCGATTACCGAGAGCGGATAAAGGTTGGCGGGCAGCCACTGAGTCAGGTACGAACCCCACTGCACCCAAGGCTGCTGTCGAAAGGAAGAAGCTGGATTGACTAAGATTAATCGATCGCACAATTGGGGAGCTTCTAACATCACTTTCATCGCTAAACACCCCCCAAATGACTCGCCGCACAGATAAACCGGCCGCTTCGGCTTTCCGGCTTGCTTTTCGGCTTCAATTAAGGCAATTGTTTCCCCAACCAGTACATCCCAACTAGGCCTATCGTCCGCAGGTAAAGTTAAGCAACGAATGTCGAAATGATTGGCTAATTTAGGAATTTGGGATCGCAGCAGCAAACCGCCCCCGTCCATACCGGGCAAAAATACAAATAAAGGGCGATCGGGTTTCGGGGGTTTGGGGGTTAGGAAACGAACCTTATTGTTAGCATTTGCCATGATTCAAGTCAATCGATTTTAGATTTTAGATTTTAGATTTTAGATTGGAAATCTCACACCAGCCAATAGTCAACAGTCAACAGTCAACAGTCAACAAACTTACAAACAACCTCGTTGGAGTAATTCTGCAATTTCGCCCTGACAGTGGTCTGTGAGTTCAGCCACAACTGCTTTGGCTTTTTTGCCTTGATATTGCTGCTGTCTCTCTACAGTAATCCAGTAAGGCTGGCCGATTAAAACATTAACTCGCTGATAAATTATCACAGGATGCCACCCAGAGCGATCGAACAGCGGTTCCGAAGGATCAAACAAACTCAACAACTTGAGCGGTACACCCGATCGTACCGAGTGTTCCTCAAAAGAACTAATCGCCACCGGCAAAACTGCCAAATCCCGCACCGGCGCCCGCAAAGCCAAATGAGCAAATCCCCGCTGAAACTTCCCCACAGTATTTGGCCCAGTCACCTTCACCATCGGTTCTGCACCCTCTGGAAACACCCCCACCATCTCCCCGCTTTGCAGCAGCGCTGTGGCTTGAGAGAAAAAATGCTGCTGTCGGTGCTCGGGTGCTTCCAAGGGGAAAGCGCCGAAAGTCGTGACAATTTCTCTCATCACCGGAACTTGACCCATGTAATGATGACAAGCAAAGCGGATCGATCGACCCAAAGCCGCCGTCAGCAGCACAGGATCTAAGAAACTGCGGTGATTGCTGACCACCAGTACCGGGCTCTCTTGGGGAATCCGGTCTTCGCGGTACATAAACATCTGCGTTCCCAAACCGGCCAGGAAACAGCGCGAAATCAGCAATTTGCTCTCTGAAAACATGGGCCAAAAGACAGGTGGGACACTATAAAGGTTGATTCCATTGCCATGCAGCTTAACATTACTTTACCAACTCGGGGCTCCCTCAAAAAGTAGACTTTCCCCTTATGCCTTGGTTTGGTAATCCTGGACGCACCGGTGGCAATCACGTTGGTTTTTTCGCGCGTTTATTTCTAGTCAGGCGGCCAAAACCCTAAAAAAACCAGGTTTCTAGGCCTCGGAGTTCGTCAGCTAACTGTTTCGGCCGAATTTCCCAGTCAGAAGCAAAAATTTATCAAGTGTTGTGGCAACTTATCAGGAAATTGGGTTGAAAACCCCGTCGTTATAGGACGGCTTTTTGATACAATAGACATGGTTGTAATTCCCAAGGTGGGCGGTTGTGAAGCGGCGCCATCGTCGGCACCCTAGAACCTGAAAGCTTTTTGAGAGCAAAAAGAAGGGTAGCGAAAACCTTGTAAAACAGAGCTAGGGAATCAACGCATTCTCACCAGAAAATCAATAATTTGTTTCAGTCAAGTAGGGTGGGGCACACCCGAACTCGCTTGCTCGTATCAAGCGTACGCTTTTGGAGATAGGCTCTCTGGGGTGGTTGTGAGTTAAGCTGGTCAATTGGTGCAATTGCACGGTTGAAGAGTTTAAGGATTGCCGCAAGGACACAGCGCTTAAAGGTCAGTCGATGAATTAAGAATCCCCGTGCGTTCACGCTGGGGAGTGTCAATAAAGAATGTTTACAACAACCCCAAAACCAAGTTGCGGCAGCTAAACTTAGAAATTTACAGTCGGCATTGACGCACTGTCAAAGTATTTTTGGACAAGTCGTAATAGCAATCTCGCGAGGCATCAAATGAATAACATCCAAAACTATCGCCTTAGATGTACGCTCACCTTTGGCGACATTTACGGTCAAATCATTGTTTGGCTGATAGTCATCTTCCTAAGTCTAGCGTCGGCACTCGCCTTGTGGAGTAGCGCCCGCCAAATCTTCGCCTTGGCTACCGTCGGCTTGATTTTAGTGCTGTCTCTGCCCTTCTTGCTGTTTGCTTTCGTTACAACTCTGCTAAATAACATTGAAGTGCTTGCTGTAGAACCCGGTACGGAACCTCAACCTTCTGCAACGGGAAATCAGTCGCTTCAGAATCCTGCCGAAAGCGCCGGCTAGTCCAATTTGAGATTTTAACTTTTGATTTTCCATTCAAATCAAAAGTTAAAAAACTTCCTGCTCTTTTGGTAGGAAGTTTTTTTTTGCGTCACCATAAGTTGAGCAGAACACTCAAAATAATTAAAAAAAATGCTAGAACACGACGTAATCATTGTAGGCGGCGGTTTAGCAGGTTGCCGCGCCGCAGTAGAAATTGCCCGGACTGACCCGAGTTTAAAGGTAGCTGTGGTCGCCAAAACTCACCCGATTCGATCGCACTCCGTCGCAGCCCAAGGCGGCATGGCCTCCAGCCTGCAAAATGTCGATCCCGAAGACAGTTGGAAAGCCCACGCCTTCGACACAGTAAAAGGTTCAGACTATTTAGCCGACCAAGACGCGGTAGAAATTCTCACTCGGGAAGCACCCGGTGTAATCATAGATTTAGAACACATGGGAGTCCTCTTCTCCCGCCTCCCAGACGGCCGAATTGCCCAGCGCGCTTTCGGCGGACATTCCCACCGCCGCACCTGCTACGCCGCCGACAAAACCGGTCACGCCATCCTCCACGAATTAGTCAACAATCTGCGCCGTTACGGGGTTCACATCTATCAGGAGTGGTATGTCACGCGCCTGATTTTGGAAGAAGGTCAAGCCAAGGGGGTAGTGATGTACCGCCTTCTAGACGGTCAAATTGAGGTTGTCCGTGCTAAGGCGGTGATGTTTGCTACGGGGGGTTACGGCCGAGTTTACAATACCACGTCGAACGATTACGCCTCCACCGGAGACGGTTTGGCGATGACGGCTTTAGCTGGATTGCCGCTGGAAGATATGGAGTTTGTGCAGTTTCACCCGACGGGTTTGTATCCCGTGGGAGTGTTGATTTCCGAGGCTGTGCGGGGCGAAGGCGCTTATTTGATTAATTCAGAGGGCGATCGATTTATGGCGAATTATGCCCCGTCGCGGATGGAATTAGCGCCCAGAGATATCACTTCGCGGTCAATTTCCATAGAAATTCGCGCCGGCCGAGGAATTAATGTTGATGGTAGTGCCGGCGGCCCCTTTATCTACCTGGATTTGCGGCACATGGGACGCGAAAAAATCATGAGCAAAATTCCTTTTGCTTGGGAAGAAGCCCACCGTTTGTTAGGAATTGATGCCGTAAATCAGCCGATGCCCGTGCGGCCTACCGTTCACTATTCAATGGGGGGAATTCCTACTAATGTTAGCGGGCAAGTTCGCAGCAGTCCTGACAGTTTGGTGGACGGTTTTTTTGCAGCGGGCGAAGCAGCTTGCGTGTCTGTTCATGGCGCGAACCGTTTGGGCAGTAATTCGCTGTTGGAATGCGTAGTTTACGGCAAAGTTACTGGCGCAACCATAGCACAATTCGTACAAAATCGCAAGTTACCTGCCGTAGACGAACAGCGTTATATTACGGAAGCAAAAGAGCAAATTCAGGCACTTTTAGAACGTCCGGGAAAATACCGCATCAATCAAATCCGGCAGCAGTATCAAGATACTATGACTGAGTATTGTGGCGTATTTCGTAGCGCCGAATTGATGCAGGAAGGTTTAAAGAAATTGGAGGATTTAGAGCGACAATATGAGGAGGTTTACTTAGATGATAAAGGCAAGTTGTGGAATACGGAAATTGTGGAAGCTTTGGAGTTGCGTAGTTTGATAATTGTCGGGAAAATGATTTTAACTTCTGCTTTGAACCGACAGGAAAGTCGGGGAGCTCATTCGCGGGAAGATTTTACTGAGCGCGATGACGGCAATTTCTTGAAGCATACAATGGCGTATTATTCGCCTGCGGGAATTGATTTGGCTTATATGCCGGTGGCGATTACGATGTTTGAGCCGCAGGAGCGGAAGTATTAAGTTGTAGGGTGTGTCAGCCCTTAATAAATTTTGTTTTTTACATGATTACTCAATGGCTGACGCACCCTAAATTACTACTGGCTGCATATTCAAACAACCATGATATACAAATATCCGTTCTGGTAAGCCTTTTTTTTACTATTCGTAAACTTAGCTAGATAGTTGCGTACCTCAATTACCTCTGTTAATCCTGAAATTGACAAGTTGACTTCCTCAGAAAGAAAACTTTTTGAAATCTCTGAGCAACACTTCTGTAAATATTCTGTGAGTTCAGTGCAAAATTTAGTGAGAGCCGTCTCATTTAGTTGTTGTACTTGACAGATATATGCTGTAGCAGACAAGCCTGTCAAAGCAGTAGTATCTTTAGTTTTCTCCTCACTCGGTATAGTGTTATTCGCAGGCTGTTCAGTAATGCCTACTTTTTCAAATGTTTCAATAAAATGATCGAAAATTTTTACAACATCAGGAACAGATATTGAAATTGGCGTTTCGGCGAATGCTTCTCGGTTGTAGACAATAAATGAGTTGTTCTTCTGTAGTTTCAGCGAAAAATTTAGAGTATATTTCATGGGTCTTGAGGATTATTTTCTCTAGCTACTATTGTGATTTTGATACCATATAAATTAACGGCTTCGCGTGCGGTTTTCGCAGCGGAACGACAGCGAATGATAATTTCAGTTGCATCGGGAACAGCGCGAAGTTGAGCACCGACGATTTGATCCAAGATTGGACGAGTGAGGTGGCGATCCTTAAACTCAAGGGCTATTTTTTGCGAAGCCATTAGTAGTCACCGTTAACAATAATATTTCTGAGGCGAGTGGCTACATTTTTTGCTCCTCTTTCGGTTGGAGCAATAATGTGGATCACACAGTCAATTCCACCATCTTTACCAAAACGTTCGTCTATGCTATCTGGTGTAAGTAATGTGCCAGACACATCGGTCAACTCAACTGTCTCAAAACCTTTTAGCCTCACCATGATGCGTTTTAGCTCATCATGCTCAAATTCATAGCCCCTTTGACTGGGCGTTGGTGTCTCGAAATGCTCAAATTTATAGCCACTTTGACTGTCCGTTAGTGTCTCGACAGGCTTAAACTGCTCTACTTTGCCGGGGAGTTCAAAAAAATTTTTGACCCACCCTACTACAAGTTGAATCATAATAGTTAGCGCTGAAAGTGCTAGACTAGAGTATTATATAGCAATCCTATATGAATTGTGAAAAGGCATCAAATCTTTTCAAGTTAGGAAAATTGAAAAGATTATATTTAG
>NZ_JAUBRM010000003.1:90124-172774 GCF_036701905.1 Microcoleus sp. MON2_D5 | reverse complement strand
ATGCACCTTACTTGCTCTCCATTTTTGGACACCATACCTAATTTACCACTATTTGAGCCTTAACTGAACCGTATTGGTCTATAATTTGTCCGCTTGGCAATTCTATTTCATCTTGTCTAACCTGACACCACTGGTTGTTAAGAACGAAGCGCGATCGCAATAATTTCCATTTAGTTAAATTTTTCATATCGCCATAATGCTAAACTTTCAGCGTCATCCGAAGGCAAAATTTTCCCATCCATAATCTATTTCCGATCAAAAACTTCACCCAGCCACCATGCCATATAAAAAATTACTCACCAGATTTGGGGAAGACTTACAAAAATTGACTGTTAATTCTCTACCAGCGGGATTGTTTGCGATCGAGTCACTGAGTCTGAGTCTAGCAGTCGTCGCCGCAGTTGCGACGGTGCCGGCAACACTGGAACCAGCAAATGCTTCTACACTCACAAGTTGGAAATTCGATCCGGCGACAAATCAGCTAGAAATTACTCTTCCAGAGGGAATGACGCCCCAGTATTCTCTACTAAATCCCAGTCAGATTGCTGTGGATTTGCCCAATACGGACATCGGAGTAGATGCAACTCAGCTATACCCAGAAGGCACAGTGCGTTCTGTGGGGGTTAGTCAAGTTCAACCGGGAAGGGCGAGAATTCTGGTCAATTTGGCTCCCGGAGTCGGTTTTAGCGGGGGGAAAGTTCAATTCCAAAGAATTGGGGTAGAAAATCGCTGGGTGTTACGCCCTTCGATCGAACCGACTGCGAGTATGGAAACTCCCGAAACTCAACCCCAGCCTGCAATACAAGTACCGCAAAACCAGTGGCCGACAGATTCCAACTCAACTGCTGCCACAGAGGTCGATCGACCTGAATCTCCTACTTCCCCGAATCCCGCTATAAGTTTTTCGCCGCAATCAACTCCAAATGACCAAATCCGGCCGCTAAGAGTGCCTTTAGTCAATGTTCGCCTTGACGAACGCCGTGGGGTACAAGCGGCTGCAGTACCCCGTCTAGACCCTCAAAGAACGGCTGCTGCTGCACCCCAACAGCGGACGCTTACTTTTGGTGAACCACTTCCTCGCGACCGCTCGAATGCTCCTTTGCAGGCTGCGACTGGGGCGAATGTCTTGTTGCCGGCGGGCACGGAGCTAAGTTTGCTATACCCCGGCGATCGGGCTTTGCGACTGCAAGCGAAGCCCAGCCCACAGGAAGTGCTGCTGCTGCAAGGGGGAATTCTCGACAGTCGCGGTAATACGATCGTACCTGCTAATACGCCAGTCATCGGTCGGTTTGAAACAACCAACCTCGGTAGTCGATTTGTGGTCGAAGCTATTAGTCTCAACGGTCGCAATATTCCTCTCTTGGCTCGCTCGGAACCCGTGGGAGGCCGACGAGCTCAGCCTTCCGATCGCAGTTTGTTGCGAAATACTGGTATTGGTGGCTTAGCTTTGTTCTTGCTGAGCGGCTTTTCCGGTATCGGTTTGTTGGCGGGAGCAGCCGGTGGTGTTGCTACAACTTACGTGGCGGCTCCTCAACCTGCTACGATTCAACCCGGCCAAATTTTGCAAGTTCAGTTAACGGAAGATTTCCCCCAGTTTGGTTTTTGAAGGAAGAAGGAAAAAGGAAGAGGGAAGAAGCAAGAAGGAAGAAGGAAGAAGGAAGAAGGAAGAAGCAAGACTTTCTTCTTCGCTCGAACCTCTTCGTTCTATATTTACTTAGAGCAGTTTTCCATTCTCTGAAGTAAAGTAGGGACTTAAGCCAAGCCTAAGTCCCTACCCCATATCTGAAATTGACTCAACTGAAAACCGCTATATCGGCGATTTAGAAATTTTGACCTTCCGTGGTTGGAGCTATCGAACCGGGTTGGTTGAGGAACAGGTTTTTAGCGCCGTCGTTTTGGTAGATACAGTTAATTTCGGGTTGAGCTTCCAGCGGGCCGGTGAACCCAAAGGTGTTCATGCGATTTTTGCAATCCCGCACTTGGTCTTGGCTGATGAGTTTTCTTTGTTCCAGAATTGCCCAGTTATTGGTTCGCAGGACGCATCCGGGGCGCATACTCGGCTGCGAGATGTAAACGTTGAAGGGGTTGAGGGTGACGTAGAGGCGCAGATCTGTCACCATCGCGCTTGCTCCAAACTGCACGCAAAGTTCTGGGTTCGGGGCGCTGCGATCGATAAATTCACGGGAGGCTACGTTCTCAGGACTAATTGTAGCTGTAGAGCTAAAGGCAATGCCAATCCCAATTCCCAGAATAAAGACGGCTGTTAAAATCCCTAGGGTGGCAGAATTGAGGAAAGAGGGTTTACCGGACTGAGGTTGACGCCGCGACTGTCCGCCAAATGAGCCGGAGTCTTCATCTCCCCGGGATGGGTCGCCGCTGAATCTGTCGTCGTTGTAGGATTTAGGTTTGCGTTTCATATAAGGTTCCCTCAGTTCTGGAGACTCAACAGGTAGTAGTTTGTTATTTTTAACCGATATCGCCTTTCTAATATTATGGCGCTAGGAAGGTGGTTGCGGAGGGCCCAGGACGCCCCCTCTGGGTTTGGTGGTGCCGTTCACAACTCGCGATCGACCCAGGGGCTGCCTTGTCTGAATTTTCAGATTTCAATAAAATAGCTGAAAGTGACATACTCTTGCACAGCGGAGGAATCCGGCTCAAGATTGTTGACAAATTTTAACATTTTACAAGTCAGGAGGTATAGATTAGTGTCTGTCGAAATTATTCAAAAGCCTTCCACAGTCCGCAAGCTTGCACCGCGCTACCGCGTTCTGCTGCACAATGATGATTTCAATCCTATGGAGTACGTGGTGCAGACTTTGATGGCGACGGTACCGAGTCTGACTCAGCCACAGGCGGTAAATGTGATGATGGAAGCCCATACTAACGGGATGGGATTGGTGATTGTTTGCGCTCTCGAACACGCTGAGTTTTACGCTGAAACGCTCAATAACCACGGATTGAGCAGCACCATCGAACCTGACGATTAGAACCTGACGGTACTGCAACGGATTCGCCCAGTTGGTTTCCGGCTCATACCGTCAACCCTCATACCAAAAAGCCAAGGGTTCGGCCCTTGGCTTTTTGGTATATTTAATCCGGTAGATATGGAAATTTGAAGAGCATAGGTTTTTCGGAACGGCCGGAAGTGGTTCCGAGCTAGGTGAGCTCGATCGCCACTTTCAACTCTCCAATCTCAAATCTTTATCCGAAGAAACTAAAGAGGAAATTAATAACGTCCTCCTCCGCCTCCTCCTCCGCGAGCAAATTTTCCAGGACCGCCGCCGCCCCGGTTGCCGCCACCCCGGCCGCCTTCATCTTCGCGGGGCTTAGCTTTGTTAACTTTGAGGTCGCGACCCATCCACTCTGCTCCGTCGAGAGCACTAATGGCTGCATCTTCTTCTGCATCTGTGGACATTTCTACAAAACCGAAGCCGCGGGGGCGACTGGTTTCTCTGTCGGTAGGTAGATGTACTCGCTTAACGGTTCCGTATTCGGCGAAGACGGTGGTGATGTCTTCTTGGGTAACTTGGTAGGATAAGTTACCGACGTATATCGACATGAGGAATAACTCCAAAATTTAGACAGTGCGAAGATTTCAGTTTCGGAGAGTCCCCTGCCGATACAGAAGGGCAAGTTTTTAGACAATTCTGTAGCAATGAACAAAGCCTGCAACTGAATCTGATTCACACTTGGTACTTTAACATAGAATAGCGTCTTTTGAGTAGGTTTCAGCAGTTAATTAAGTCGTTCTAATTAAACGTAAAACTTTTAGGCTATTCATAAACCTGGTTTATCGGTGTGATGTTTTGCCTGCAGTGGAAGCAGAGAAAGTTATGCCGCCCGCTGTCACCGCAGGAAAGATACATCCACCTTGCCAAAGTTGGTACTCAAAGCTAGGTTTACGTTTTCCAGGGCTTTGACTAACCACACCACGCCTTCTCGGGTACTGCATTCGTAGTGACCGAACAAAATTGCCAGCCGCTTTTCTAGGTAGGGCTTGACTTTGCCGCAAATTAGTACGATTTTCAGCAGCAAACCAGTGGTTTGGGTCGGCCCGAGGTTTGAGATCAGGTCGATGAAGACAAAGTGGTTGGGCCGCACAGGACTCTCTACTACTAAAAAGTTCAATAACTGGCTGCAAGTTCTGATCATTAAAAATTCATTAAACTTTTGATCGTCGCTGTGGGGCAGGGTATTTTGTAGTTGCTTATACAATTTTTCGTTAAAGAGACGTTTGCCGTAGCGCTCATCGGTGACAGAAGAAATCAGGTATTCGTACAAGTCGTCTTTAAAGGAACGGTAGGACTGATGTGTGCTGGCGTTCGCCGTGAAACGGCCCGCTAGCTCTCTGTAGGTATCGGCTCCTTCTACTTTGCCGACAAATTGCTTGAGGGCAAAGAATAGTTCCGGGTCGGTCAACAGGGTCGGATTTTTTATAGGCTGTATATTTCGGCCGAAGGAAATGGAGGTTTCCCGACGCGCTATTTGAGCTTTTCTCACTTGGTGAGCAACATATTGTGAGAGGTTGATCTCAAATTGCTGCTGCTTTTGAGCTTGGATTTTTTTAATGATTTTTTGTTGTTCGTAGGTGCTGTCGTCGCTGAGGAGGCAGTGTTTGTAGAGGTAAGGGTAACGGGGAATTAAGGTTCCGAGGGCAAGGCTAGCAGGGGTTTTGCTGTTGCTGCTATCTTCATTGCTGTGAGTTATGACTTTGGCTAAGCGTTTGAGGGTGAGGTACTGTTCGCTTTCGATAAATTGATTTACTAATTTGGGGATGGAGCCTCGCCCCCCCGATCGATTGTATCCAAATAATATTTTGGGCGCTTCTTCAAACACAGCTATCAATTCAGGGATGGCGGCTTGCTTGCTGGGGTAAGTTTGCCAGCGGTTGATCAGGATGTGGCAGCAGCGGTTGAGGATGTATTTGAATTCTTGTTGAGCGTGTGGTGAGCGTGCTATTTTTTCGAGTGCGTCGGCGATCGAGCGATCGGGATATCCGACGCCCTCGATAAACAAAGTGCGAAAGCGGCCGATCAGTTCTGCCGGCTGCTCTCGTTGTACCAACTCCAGCCAGTGGTTGTAAAGTAGCTGTTCTTCTTCGTAACTCTGTCTATTGTAGTCGTTCACTGTGGATTAACCCTCCGAGGCTAGGGCAGGAGCTTTCAGCGCTCTTAGCTTAATGAATTGGCCAATGAATCCCAATAATTGAGTCAACCGAGCTGCTCGCCGGATGAGGCTTATGGGTAGAATCTGCCAGCAGCTAAAGCAGATCGATATTTTTTGCTTAGTTAAACTAATTACCAACACCAGCATGACATGAATTGTTGGTAATTAGCAAGGCCTTAAATCACCATAGACTTTGTAAAGTATTGGTAAAGATTGTGAGGGGTACGGGAGAATTTCTTGGTTGCCTGACGATTTAATATTAGGATTGTCAAGGTCAATCCTGGTCGGCAGCCCCCAATCAGTTAAATGTGAGGTCGGGCGAGGTAGGATTAGCTATGAAAATAATTATTTGAAATGTGAGTGCTAGTTATGGTTTGTCGCGTAAGTATCGCCCAACTTGCTGAAATTTTAACTGTACCTTTGCCTGCTGTGTCTGAGGGCATTTTGACAGCTTTAGGGACAGGTATTGCCACGGATACGCGCACTCTTAAGGGGGGCGAAATATTTTTGGCGCTGCGGGGAGACAATTTTGACGGCCATCAATTTGTGGCAAAAGCCCGGGATTTGGGGGCAATTGCAGCGATTGTCGATCAAGAGTGGCAAGAGGAAGTGCCTAATTTTCCGCTGTTGCACGTTGACGATACTTTAAAAGCTTATCAGTCGATCGCCCGTTGGTGGCGCGACCAATTCAGTATACCTGTAGTTGCTGTTACTGGTTCTGTAGGTAAAACTACTGTTAAAGAGTTAATTGCGGCGGTTTTGTCAACGAAGGGAAATGTTCTTAAAACTCAATATAACTATAACAATGAAATTGGCGTACCAAAAACTCTGCTGGAGCTTTCACCTTCTCACAATTATGCTGTAATTGAAATGGGAATGCGCGGGAGTGGCGAAATTGCGCTGCTGTCGCAAATTGCGAGTCCTACTGTTGCGGTAATTACTAATGTAGGAACGGCACATATCGGACGCTTGGGATCGGAAGAGGCGATCGCCCAAGCTAAGTGCGAACTTTTAGCCGAAATGCCTGCTGATAGCATTGCTATACTCAATCACGATTGTGACAGCTTAATGGCAACTGCGTCAAAAGTTTGGCAGGGAAAAACTTTAAGTTACGGTTTAGAAGGCGGGGATTTGTGCGGGGAATTGCTGAATCATAATACAATGTTTGTAGAAGGTGTGGAATTGCCCCTGCCACTGCCGGGACGGCACAATGCTGTAAATTATTTGGCGGCTTTGGCGGTAGGAAAAGTGTTAGGTATTGATTGGGAAGTTTTAAAGCAAGGTTTGTCTGTGCAGTTACCGGATGGACGGGCGCGCCGCTACGATTTGCCGCAGGACATTGTGATTCTGGATGAGACTTACAATGCTGGTTTGGAGTCGATGTTGGCAGCCCTGAGACTGTTAGCAGATACTCCCGGAAAGCGCCGGATTGCGGTGTTGGGAACGATGAAGGAATTGGGCGATAGGGCGATCGAATTTCACCGACAAGTGGGAAGGGCCGCGCGAGATTTACATCTGGATGCTTTGTTTGTTTTTGCTGATTTTGAGGAAGCGGCGGCGATGGCGGCGGGTGCGGCGGGTTTGCCTTTTGTGGAGGTAGAAGATATTGCGAGGGAGAATTCCCGCGAAGATTTAGCAAGGCATTTAATGGACTTTGTCACACCGGGCGATCGTATTTTATTTAAGGCTTCTCATTCCGTGGAGTTAAATCGAGTTGTGGAGAAGTTTAGCGCTGATTTGGCTGGGGAATAATATCCTGTCCGGGTCAATAATTATAATTAAGTTCGTAGTGAGGACTAAAGTCTTCCTAAAACTCGCTCGGAGTGAACTCCTCGCTACAAACTCATGTTTTACACGATATGATATCATCTCCAAAGTGCCTGAAGCGGAGCTATCCCGAAGGGAATCGCCCTACTTCACTCCCCTGCCTGAATTTGACTCCTCACCCACTCCCGGAACAAGCGAATTAAAGCATTTTCTTTTGTAGTCCTCCTCAATTCCAAAAAGCGCAGCATCTCAACTTGCGACAAAAAAGGAAAAGTCGGAGACACATCTCTTTCTCTATATTCCTGTGCTTCCAACTGATAAATTATTAAACGATTTCCGTCGTAGCGCCAAACTTCCGGTACGCCTAAACTTGCATATAAAGAAAGTCGATCGATCGAACTGCTAGTCACGTCAATTTCCACAACTAAGTCCGGTGGCGGATCTTGATTGAGATCGATTTGTTCTTTGTCCCAAACCACATTCTCATTTTCGATATAGTAGCACTGATCCGGTTCCAAACCGCGAGCCAAATCCTCCCGCCTGCAAGTTAGAGAACCCAAACTGCAAATTTCAACATTCAATTCATCACTCACGCTTTCTACAAAACGTCCCAAGATTTTTTTGTACTTTTCGTGGGGTGCTGATGGAGTCATAATTTCTAAGTTTCCGCGATCGTAAGTCAAGCGAATACCTCCCTGTTCGGCTAACTCATTCAGCAGGGATTCGTAAGTTTTCCAGCTAATGTTTTTCAGGAGAATTCCGCTACTTTGACTCGGGATCAGGGTGGCTGTCATGGCTACCTGCCTGGGTTTTAAATTATTGATTGTATATTAGCAAACATTATATTGATTGATGCGCGATCGCCCTTTTAGAGAGACTTTTGAAGGGAGCATCTCTTTTGGATAGTAAAAAGCATTTGTGAGGAGTGCGAGCGGGACGTTGGCTAGGTTGTATATCCCTAGCGAGTTCTCACAGCCAACACTCCTGCGAAAATAAAATTGGGATACTTCTATTGACCAACGTTAAAAACTAGATTTACCTAGTTTTTAACGTTGGTGATTGACTGCGACGAATCGATTCATCGCAGTCAATACATTACTTCGCGGCGGCTTGACGCTCTTTTGCCGCCTTAATCACTTCTTCAGCGATGTTATTCGGACAAGGAGCATAGTGCGAGAAGGACATTGAGAACTGTCCGCGCCCAGAGGTCATAGTACGCAAATCGCTAATGTAACCAAACATTTCGCTCAACGGCACATCTGCCTTGATCCGCGCTCCTGTCTGGCTTGTCTCTTGAGATTTCATCATCCCCCGGCGGCGGTTGAGGTCGCCGATCACGTCGCCCATGTAATCATCTGGTGTGAATACATCGACATTCATAATCGGTTCGAGCAACTGAGGCCCCGCTTTCGGCAAAGACTGCCGATAAGCCGCTTTGGCAGCAATTTCAAAGGCCATTGCTGACGAGTCAACGGGGTGGAAACCGCCTTCTAGTAGCGTGAATTTCAAGTCCAAGCAAGGGAATCCGGCCAAGACGCCTTTGTCGATGCAGCTTTCAAAGCCTTTTTCGACGGCTGGCCAATATTCTCTCGGCACGCTACCACCAGTCACTTTTGACTCAAACTGGAAGCCACTTCCCACCTCACCAGGCTCGATCACATAGCCGATTTTGGCAAATTGACCGGAACCACCTGATTGCTTTTTGTGGGTGTATTCGTCTTCCAGGCGCTTGGTAATCGACTCGCGGTAGGCTACCTGCGGTTCGCCGACTTCTACTTCGATTCCGTGGGTGCGCTTGAGAATGTCTACTTTGATGTCGAGGTGTAACTCGCCCATCCCCTTGAGAATCGTTTCGCCGCTTTCTTGATCCGTCACCATGTGGAAGGATGGATCTTCTTGCACCATCTTGGTGAGGGCTGCTCCCATTTTTTCTTCGCCGCCTTTTTGTTTCGGTTTGACCGAAATCGAAATAACGGGATCTGGGAATACCATCGGCTCTAGCGTGGCGGGATTTTTGGGGTCGCAGATGGTGTGTCCGGTGCGGACGTTTTTCATACCGACGATCGCCACAATGTCCCCTGCTTGCGCGGATTCAATTTCTTCGCGAGAGTTGGCGTGCATCTCAACCAAACGGCTGACGCGCTCGGTTTTGCCCGTGGCGGTATTGAGTATGGTGTCGCCCTTGGACAGAGTACCGGAGTACAGGCGCGTGAATGTTAGAGCACCGTAGCGATCGTCCATGATCTTAAACGCGAGTGCCCGCAATGGCCTGTTGGGATCGACTATCGCAAACTCGCCGGTTTCCTCGCCCTCGAGATCGACTTCTGGCTGCGGTGTGACTTCCATCGGGTTTGGCAGGTAGTCAACTACGGCATCGAGAACCAACTGCACGCCTTTGTTTTTAAACGATGAGCCGCAGTAGGTGGGGAAAAATGCCCGATCGCGAGTACCTTTGCGAATGCAGCGCTTGAGGTCTTCGAGGCTCGGCTCGTTGCCTTCGAGATACTGTTCCATCACAGTGTCGTCTTGCTCGACGGCCAGTTCGATCAACTTTTCGCGCCAAGTTTCGACATCATCGACCATATCGGCGGGGACATCTTTAATTGTATAGTTCATCGGATCGCCGGAGTCATCCCAGATCCAGGCTTTGCGGGTCAGCAAATCGACTACGCCGCAAAACTTTTCTTCTATGCCGATGGGCAATACCATCACCATCGGTTTAGCTCCGAGGATTTTATCAACTTGCTGGACCACGCGGTAAAAATCTGCACCGGTGCGATCGAGCTTATTGATGTAGATGACGCGAGCGACTTTGGAATCGTTAGCGTAGCGCCAGTTGGTTTCAGATTGCGGTTCAACTCCACCCGAACCGCAGAACACACCAATGCCACCATCGAGAACCTTCAAAGAACGGTAAACCTCGATCGTAAAATCGACGTGTCCCGGAGTATCAATGATGTTGAGTTGATGCTCGTTCCAGAAGCAGGTGGTAGCAGCGGACTGAATCGTAATACCGCGCTCTTGCTCCTGTTCCATGAAGTCAGTAGTCGCCGCGCCTTCGTGAACTTCACCAATTTTGTGGATTTTACCTGTCAGCTTCAGGATTCTTTCTGTTGTGGTGGTCTTGCCAGCATCTACGTGGGCGAAGATGCCGATATTTCGATAACGAGTGAGATCTTTCATAATTACTGTTGAGATTAAATGCGACGAACCGTCGGCGACCACCTGCAAGCGTAACCAGCGAGGAATCAATGTTGCCTTAGGCGCCAGTACAGGCTAGATTTCCTTTCCCCTGTTTCTGGCAGAACTATCTTAATTTTGACACTTCTTCGTCAATCCTGCGAAGGATTCTTGGTGGAATAACTACCCCAAGCCTGGCTCCTCATAAAAATAGCGTAGATTAAGGCCAAAATCCTCTCCTAAAGTAGTTTGGGTTGAGGCACTCGTTTCTAACAAACTCGTGTTTTTGACGTTTCGATCGATCTGATATTTGGCAGCAGTCTCAGCAAAAAAGTATAAACCGCGTTTCCTGACAAAAAACCTAGGGTTTTACGTGAGTTTAGGGGAACAAAACCGGTTTCTGACATTAGTGACATTAAATAAGTAGCTGCAAATAAACCGCCCTATGGGGAGGAGGACGGGTGAGTGCAGCAATAAACTGGCGGCTTTGATATATCTTTGCTTAACCCGCCACTACAAAATATTATTAAAAACCCCGTTGCTGCGTCCAAAACTATCTAAGTCAAAATCGACCCGCTCATCATCCGCTGATATCTCCGCTCCAATTCATCCCGCACCACCGGCCACTGATTCAAACTTTCATCATTCTCAATTACCATTTGAGCCGCCGCCCTCGCCAACTCCAAAACCTCCTGATCCTCCACCAAACTCGCCAAAGCAAAATCCGGCAAACCCGACTGCCGAGTTCCCAAAACCTGACCAGGCCCGCGCAATCTCATGTCCATTTCCGCAATAAAAAAGCCATCTTGAGATTGTTCTAAAACCTTCATTCTTTGCATAGCTTCCGCCGTTTTGGAACCGGGCATTAACAAACAATAAGAACGGTTGCTGCCCCGACCGACTCGACCCCGCAACTGGTGCAGTTGCGAAAGTCCAAAACGCTCAGAATTTTCAATTAGCATTACCGTGGCATTCGGCACGTCTACTCCCACCTCGACCACAGTAGTAGATACTAAAATATCAGTTTCTTTGTCCCGAAACTTAGAAATTGCTTCATCTTTGTCGGCACTGCTCATTCTACCGTGCAGCAAACCAACCTTAAACTCAGGAAATACAATTTTTTCAAGTTTCTCTTTTTCCTCAATTGCCGATCGCACGTCCAACTTTTCCGACTCCTCCACCAGCGGCAGCACCACATAAACTTGACGCCCGCTCGCCACTTCCCGCCGAATCAAATCGTAAGCTTGGATGCGTTCTTTGGCAGACAGTACAGTGGTTTGAATCGCCTGCCTGCCGGGGGGAAGTTCATCAATTTGACTCACATCTAAATCCCCGTGCAGCGTCAGCGCCAGCGTCCGGGGAATGGGAGTTGCCGTCATCGTCAAAACGTGGGGAGCCTCGCCTTTTTGCTGCAATTTAGCGCGCTGCTGTACACCGAATCTGTGCTGTTCATCAATTACCGCCAAGCCCAATTTATGGAAATTAACTGTATCTTGAATCAGCGCGTGAGTTCCCACTAAAACAGGCAATTCTCCGGTTTCTAATTGGTTGTGAATTTCCCGGCGCTTGGCTATTTTTGTGGAACCAGTTAACAGTTCGACTGACAAGTGCATCAAGTTAAACCAACCTACCAATTTGCGATAGTGCTGTTCTGCTAAAACTTCTGTCGGTGCCATTAAAGCGGCTTGATAGCCGGATTGAATTGCTGCTAGCATTGCCACGACGGCGACTACGGTTTTGCCAGCACCGACATCGCCTTGCACTAATCTGTTCATCGGTTGCGACGAAGCTAAATCGTTGAGGATGTCGTTAATTACTCTTTCCTGAGCATTAGTCAAGGCAAAAGGCAAGATTTCATAAAAATGTTCGATCAATTTGCCAGTCGGAAGGATGACTGCACTAGCTTGAGCTTTCCTTTGGGTTTGGCGGCGCTTTAAAAGTCCTAATTGCAGGTAGAAAAATTCGTCAAAGACTAAGCGGCGGCGGGCGGCGGCCAAACAATCTCGATCGAGGGGAAAGTGAATATTAGTCACAGCATCGGCTAAACCCATTAAACCGTAACGCTCGCGCAAATCTTCCGGTAGGGATTCTGGCAACATTTTTGCCGCCGGCATTGCAGCCAAAATCGATCGCCTCACCGAACCAGCATCAACCCCCTCCGTCAGCGGATAAACTGGTATCAGGCGACCGACTTTCATCGATTCGATCGCACCGCCGGAGTCGTCTAATACTTCTAACTCAGGATTTTCTAAAGTAATTCCATATTTACCCTGCTTCACCAACCCGGAAGCTGCAAGCACTGCACCAGTACAATACTCGCGCTTTTTAAATTCTTGCCAACCGCGATTGCTGTACCGAGGGCCTGCAAAAAAACGACTAATTTTTATTTCTCCGGTGCGGTCTTTTAAAATTACTTCTAATATGGTTAACTTCTTATTTTTCGGACTAGAAAAGCAATTGCAGCGCTTTACTTCGGCGATCAAAGTGACAGTTTCCCCAGCTACTAACTCGCGAATTTGTACTTGCTTTGCATAGTCGATGTGGTTGCGGGGATAATAGTAAAGCAAGTCATATACAGTGTATAAACCCAGTTTTGCCAAGCGGTTGCCGTTGGCGGGGCCGATGCCGGGGACGCGGGTTAACTGTTGGTCGAGAGTCAGGCTTGGCGGTGGGGGTGCTGTACTCAGGGGTACTGTTCGGGGAACGGAAACTGCTGGGGCGGTTGGTTCAGAAGCGTTAGCGTTTGCGGGTCTGACTTGTTCTACTTGTTCTTGCTGGTGGCGAGTTTCTTGTTCCCAAACTTGCTCCATTTGCCTCAAAAAACTGACCGTAATGGCGATCGAATGTTGGCGCTGTTCGAGATCTTTCTGAGGGTAGGTGTCAAATTCAGCGGCTAGGTGTCTGGCTCGATCGCGCGAAGAAGCCGCCACCGAACCTGCCAACTGTCTCAAACTCATGCCCAGAAACTCGCTGAAGCGGTATTGACTGCCTTGGATGTCGTTAAATCCGCGATCGGCTTCTACTGAAAGAGCTTTTTGCAATCGCTGCCATTCGGGTCGATCGATAGTCATATCAATTTTAGATTTTAGATTTTAGATTTTAGATTTTAGATTTTAGATTTTAACTTTTTAAATTTTAACTTTTTAAATTTTAACTTTTTCTTTTAAGAAGCTTCCACCAAAAAAGTATAACACCGAGAAACCCGGTTTCTTTAAGAAAGCGGGTTTCCCAATAGCCTAAAAGTTTTACGTTTTTCCTTCTTCCCTCTTCCTTCTTCCTTCTTCCCTCTTCCTTCTTCCTTCTTCCTTCTTCCTTCTTCCTTCAACATCCGATCAATCTTCAAACCAACTCGATCGCCAAGCCGACTCAGCCTCCACCACAGCGAGTTCCCGCTGCTTTTTCTGGTAATCGCGGCCCAGGGAGTTCAACTTTACAGACAGGTTACGAATTTGCTGGCGCCAAGCCGAGGTTCCCGCATCGGCAAACTCTATTTCCGACAGTCGCAGTTTAATCGCTGTAATGTGCAGCGCCCTACTACCCAAGGTTTCTGCCAATTTTTGCGATGCTGATGAGGCATCAGTTTCAATGATTAAGTTTAATAAGTTAGGCGGCCCGGCAACACTATCGCCGGAGGATTCAGCACCAGAAGCAGCTTCTAGAACCGGTTCTGGCAATTGACTCGGCAAGATTCCCGACTGTTGCAGCAAGCGGTTGGTGTCGCGAGAAAGCAGCTTGAGTATATGGACGATCGACTTTTCAATAATATTTTGCCAGCGTGCCAAACTTTCTGGGGAATTGGCACTTGGCAATTGATAATTTGCCAATGAAAATAGATAGTTAATCGCGGAAACTTGGTTTTTTTCCTTTTGGTCTTCTTCCTTTTCGTCTTCTTCGTCTTCTTCGTCTTCCTCTTCTTCCTCTTCGTCTTTGTCGAAGTCGTCTTGCTCTTCCTCTTCCTCTTCCTCTTCCTCTTCCTCTTCCTCTTTCTCGGCTTCTGATTCAGTCACCAGCGATCGCAATTTTTCCTCCGACGCCGCAGCCAAAGCCCTTACAGACTGCTGCATTTTTTGCCTCCCCTCGAAGGACAACTTGAGAAACGACTCCGGTACTGCTTGAGTGCAAAGGTGATAGCAAGCCAAAATTAACTGCTGCCGCACCGCTTGTCCCAACGCAGTTAAATAACCTTCGTAGGTACTGCGAAACTCCAAAGTCAAGGCTGCTAAAGCCTCTTCGAGTCCTGCCAAATCTTGCTCTATTCGCTCTTTTGGTCGCACCATATCTCTCGTATAAAATTAAAAATAGGACTTACGCAAGTTTTAAAGTATTACAATTTTTACGCTATCTGTCTGTAGTAGCAAGGTTTGCAGTCTACCTCCTACAAATATAGTCTGTCCATAAGTCCTGTAAAAATTAAAAATTAAAAATGCAAAAAATTGATTTTTCACATTTTTAATTTTTAATTTTTAATCTTAATTTGGGATTATTGAGCACCCATTTGGGCTGCCACTTCATCGGCAAAGTTAGCTTCTACCTTTTCAATGCCTTCGCCCAAGACAAAACGCACGAAGCGGCGCACTTGGACATTTTCTCCAATTTGGGCGATCGTTTGTTTCACCAACTCTTCCACCGAGATATTCTGATCTTTAATAAAAGGCTGATCCATTAAAGATAACTCTTTCATGCGCTTCTCAATCCGCCCTTGAACAATCTTTTCTTTGATGTTTTCCGGCTTGTTGCCCAAGTCATCTTTGCCCATTTCAATTGCCTTTTCTCTTTCGACAACTTCAGCGGGGATATCTTCAACTTTCACGTATTCCACATTCGGGCAAGCTGCAATTTGCATCGCAATATCCCGCACCAACTTTTGGAATTCTTCGCGACGTGCCACAAAATCTGTTTCGCAGTTAACTTCCACCAGCACTCCCACGCGGCCGCCGGTGTGAATGTAGCTGCCTACAAGTCCTTCTGAGGCGACTCGTCCACCTTTTTTACCTGCCGAAGCCAGACCTTTTTTCCGCAGCCACTCAATGGATGTTTCCATATTGCCTTCGTTTTCAACGAGGGCTTTTTTGCAGTCCATCATGCCCGCGCCAGTTTTTTCGCGCAGTTCTTTAACAAGTTTTGCAGATATGTCCGCCATCTTCTTTAAGTTCCCAATCAAAATTAGTTATTAGTCATTAGTCATCAGTCATTAGTCATCAGTCATTAGTCACTAATTTTAATGTTAATGATTAGACCAGAGTGAAGAAATACCCAGTCGATTTTAGTACCGACTTTGTAGGTGTAGCGCCAGAATTAATTCGGGCCCTGACACAATGAATGCTTTTGCCAGAACTCTACTAATGACTTAGACTCGTGCTATGTACAATTAAAAATTAAAAATATCCAACTAAAAATAATAATTATTTTTAATTTTCAATCTTTAATTTTTAATTGCCTGGTGTCAGATTCCGAGGGCAATACTAGCTCTCGGTTTCTTCGCCGTCAGCGTCAGCGGCGTCGTCGGGATCTACATAATCGGGGTCATCCAATTCTTCGATTTCGACATCATATTCCGCGCCTTCGTAGCCGCCTTCGTAGTCGTAGTCTTCCTCAGAGTCACCGCCCTGCTGACCGTGACGACCTTCGTAGATGGCATCAGCCAACTTGCCGACAATCAGCTTGATCGATCGAATAGCATCGTCATTCGCCGGAATCGCAATGTCAACCAAATCCGGGTCGCAGTTGGTATCCAACAGAGAGACGATCGGAATTCCCAACTTTTGGCATTCCAACACCGCATTATACTCGCGGCGTTGGTCTACCAGCACCACTCCGTCGGGAATCTTCCGCATAGATTTAATCCCGCCCAGATATTTCTGGAGTTTTGCCATTTCTCGGCGCAGTACCGAAGCTTCTTTTTTCGGCAGCAAATCGAGGGCGCCGATTTCCTCGCGACGCTCCAAATCCTTGAGGCGCTCCACGCGGGACTTAATCGTCGTCCAGTTGGTGAGCATTCCCCCCAGCCAGCGCTGGTTGACGTAATAAGCACCGCAGCGTTGAGCTTCTTGGGCTACAATCCCTGCAGCTTGGCGCTTCGTACCCACGAACAAAAACTTTTTGCCTTTTTCTGAGGCAACTCTCATGTACTCGTAGGCGTCTTCCATAAGCTGAGCGGTTTGCACGAGGTCGATGATGTGAACCCCGTTGCGCTCTGTAAAAATGTATGGAGACATTTTCGGGTTCCACCGACGGGTTTGGTGTCCGAAGTGAACCCCTGACTCTAACATTTGAGCCAAACTGACTACTGGCATTGTATTTTTAACTCCTGATTCGGGTTAATCCTCCACCCGGTCGTATTTCTGAAGGTTTGCGCCCTCGAAACACCCGAAAACCCGGATGTGCGAATTTAAACAACTTTTCTAGTTTATCACAGCGCGCGCTACTTTTTCTGAAAATTTGATATCCGTAGGGTTGGCTTGACACCCGGAGGTGAGATTGAGGGCGCGGGTTGGGTGCGGGGTGTGCAGGCTGCGGTTAAAGTTAGTTGCAAGCGCTTCTTAAAAACGAAAAATCCAGATGGGAGGTTGCCAAAGCCTTTGTTGGCTTGTGAGAGAATGGCGTTGTTGGTGCGCCTCTTGTGCCTTCTACCTTCGATCGAGCTGGTATCCATTTTTTTCGATTCGGCAATTCAGTGAGCTTTAGTAGCCTGCCCTTTCGATCCGCAAAAATCCCAAAGCTAAAAACGCCATGCCCATACCCATTCTCGTCCTGCTTGAAGTTCTAATTGTCATCGGACTTTCGAGACTTGTAGGTTTAGGATTTCGAGCGATCAAACAACCTCAAGTCATTGGAGAAATTGTAGCAGGAATTATGCTTGGGCCTTCTCTGTTTGGCTTAGTTGCACCAGATTTAGCAACAGCACTTTTTCCAGCCGAAGCCGTTCCCTTCCTCAACGTGCTATCTGAGGTGGGGCTAATATTTTTCATGTTTTTGATTGGTTTGGAACTGAATCCCAAGTATCTCAAAAGCAATTTAGATATAGCGATTTTAACTTCCCACGTCAGCATTCTAGTGCCGTTTTCCCTCGGAAGCTTGCTAGCACTGCTGCTGTATCCCATCGTTTCCAATAATAGCGTTTCCTTTACCGCCTTTGCTTTGTTTTTGGGCGCTGCGATGTCTATTACGGCTTTTCCGGTGCTGGCAAGAATTATTACAGAACACAATTTGCAGAATACCAAATTGGGGACGCTGGCCTTGACTTGCGCTGCGGTAGATGACGTAACGGCTTGGTGTTTGTTAGCGGTGGCGATCGCAGTTACTCGTACTAATTCGATGCTCGGTGCTTTGCCGACAATTATTGCATCTTTAATTTACATCGGTTTCATGCTGACAGTAGTCCGCTGGTTCTTGCAGCGACTTTCCAAACAGTACAACCGCACTGGCAGATTAACACAGTTAGTGCTTTCGGGAATTTACATGGGAGTTGTAGCTTCTGCCTTAATTACTGAATGGATCGGCATTCATTTAATTTTCGGTGCATTTTTGCTGGGTGCTGCCATGCCTAAAAATGCGGGATTAACCAGAGAATTAGCCGAAAAAACCGAAGACTTTGTACTAATATTTCTGCTGCCAATCTTTTTTGCTTACAGCGGCTTGCGGACTCAAATCGGCTTGCTCAACAGTCCAGAATTGTGGCTGCTGTGTGCCGCAGTTTTAGGAGTGGCTATTGTTGGGAAATATGTCGGCACTTACTTTGCGGCAAGAGTTTGTGGCATCAGCAACCGCGAATCTTCAGCGCTGGGATGGCTGATGAATACTCGCGGTTTGACTGAACTAATTGTCCTGAATATCGGTCTTTCCCTGGGGGTAGTTTCGCCGCTGCTATTTACGATGTTAGTTATCATGGCTTTAGTGACAACTTTTATGACTTCGCCGCTGTTGGAGTGGACTTATCCCAAACGATTAATTAGATTAGATATTTCAGAAGTTAACTCTGAGGATTCAGAATTAGAAGATTTACAAATTGGTGACAGCAGCGAAGAAACTGCTAACAAATTGCTGCCCACTTATCGAATTTTAGTACCTGTTGCCAATCCCAGCACGCAGAAAGGTTTACTGCGACTAGCGGTAGCGCTGGCGCAGCCTGCTGCTGGTATGGGCGGTGATGATTTAAAGTCGGCGGCAGTTCATCCTCTGAGTTTGATAGAATTAAATGATGACTATGCCTTTGAAAGTACGCCTGTGGAAGCCGATCGCATTATTCAAGAGCGTCGCTCGAAATTATCAGAGTTGATTGATAGCTTGGAACTGCCCGAGGCGAGAAAATTCGTACATCCCATCATTCGCGTTACTAATGATGTAGCCCGGGAAACGGCGCAAATTGCGGAAATAGATCGCGCAGATTTGATTTTAGTAGGATGGCACAGGCCTACTTTTACCAGCAACCGTTTGGGAGGACGTGTCGGTCAAATTCTCAGCAACGCAAAGGTGGATGTAGCAATTTTTGTTGACAGAGGCCGGGACAAATTGAATAACTTGTTAGTACCTTACGCGGCAAACATTCACGATGATTTGGGGTTAGAATTGGCGCTGAGACTGTTAGTTAATAGCGAGGAACGCCGTTTGACGGTGCTGCGGGTGGCGGTTGACGGGGAATCTGGAAATGAGCTGAGTTACGAGTTTCAGCGGGTGATGGATCAGTTACCAGTTGAGGTGCGATCGCGCATTGAAACTCCGATTGTGGAGGCTGCTGAGCCAATTCAAGCAGTGGTTGCGGCTTCTGCTAATGCTGATTTGACTATTGCGGGTACGAGTCGGGAGTGGGGAATTGAGCGCCAAACTTTGGGACAGTATACTGATGAATTGGCGGTGCAGTGTCATTCTTCGCTGCTGATTGCGCGGTGTTACGTTAAAGTGCGATCGCACTTGGCGTCGGTACTTCCTCAAATGTAGTCAGTTGACTGTTAACTGTTGGCAGTTGTTATTAGTTATTGGTTATTGGTTATTTGTTAGTTAGTACCAATGCCCAATTCCCAATGCCCAATGCCCAATTCCCAATGCCCAATTCCCAATTATTAATTACCAAGATGATGAATCATTTAAGCCTCAAATCGCTGGCATTTTACGGGGTTGCGATCGGCTCAGTTTCACTGCTGTTTAAAGTAGTAACTGCTTATGGGGAAGCAAATTTAAAGGCTCCTCCGGCAATTGCAGGAAATTATCGCTTCGATCCTAAAAGTTTGCCCGAATGTCTGGAATCTGATGTTTTGGTATTGACAATCGAGCAATCGGGTGTTTATTTGAGCGGTAATGTGCGATCGGGCAGCAGGGAGGGCAGGGAAAAAATAGCGCAGGAGAAACCTTCTCTATTTGGTAAGTGGGAAACTCAAGGATTGAACTTGTCGGGTGCGGTTGCTAATTTAGCTGGTTGCAGCGACTCCACAGCAACCGGTCAAAACAGTTCTGTTAAAATGCGCGGAATTGTGGAGCAAGAAAGCCTAAAAGGAAAAATTAGTCTAACTGATAAGGCGGCGGCTACAGATTTTACGGCTCAAAGAGAAGCGGCGGTGCAACCCCAGAAGCAGGAACATTGATTGATCCCAATAGAGAATAAGAAATGGGAAATGGGTAATTCTTTGTCGCTTTTCGACTCTCCCCTTCTCCCCTAACGAAGCAAGGAATCACAAAGCTCCGGCGACGTGGGTGGGGAGTGGCAGATCAAACTCCCGCTGGAGCTCGCCTGTGACGGTCGGTTGCTGCTAAATTAGAAAATATGCCTAAAAGTCAATGATAAAAATAAAGTATCCCAGAGAAGTTCTTGGTTGAGAATTTGTCTTGCTCAAGACCCCCCGTGCCCGTATAGTTTGTTTGGAATGGATGTTGCCGTGATATTAATGCCGTCAGAAACTTCGCTTACCCAGTCAAACCCGTTAATTTTAGACAGTTTGCCAGACTTGTCGCCTTCCGATGGGGGATGTCCCCGCCGAGCCAGATTACAAATTGACTTGATGTTGCTGGCGATCGAAGCCTTGTATCTCGGAGGTGCCGAAGAAATGCTGGCCGTGTCAAAGGAACTGGAATTGGAATCAATTATCAAAAATCGGGTTGCCCTTTGGCTGATGCGTAATACTAACCCGCTGAGACGCTACACGCAGCGCCGCTCGCTTACCATGGTGGAGGCAAAAGCGCTGGTGGCGATCGCCTGTAATATGGCGCGTAAGTTAACCGCCACAATTCGGCAGTTGCTGCTAGACTCGCAGCAGTTGCGATCGAGAAATATCCCCCTCAACCAGAACCTGCCGCTGGCCGAGTATTTAGAACGCTTTCGAGCTCACTTTCGATCGCGCATGAACCCCAAGCGATCGGTAGTTGCAGCTTACGATTCCGACGACAAGCTCAACGAACTAGCTTTGAACTTGTTGAGCAAACTGCTATTTTGTACAGGCACAGCCGGAATGCAGCGCTTCTGGGTTAGCCTGTTTGATGGAGAAGTTGAATAAAAAATGACTATTAGGCGTCAGTACAGTCTGCCAAATTGCACCCTAGTTCTAGAAGGGTTGAGCGATGGATCGGCAGCCAGCCAGTTAGATATACGGCCGGTGCTTTCCATACTAATGAGCGCTGAATGCTATGTGAAAGGTCTCGGCGAGCCCCTGACGGGGGGGCGGGAGTTTTTTGAAAGCTTGGTGAGGGCCGTCAGCAGCTACGCTCAAGAATTTATGAGCGGAGTGCATTATCCCGATCGCTACGGCCCGAATGTGGGTATGGTGCAGTTACACAGAATTGACGGGAATTTGCACCGATTGACCGTTCTACCCGCCTCCACAGGCAGCCCAACCCCAATCGATCAAAAAACAGAACTGTCGGCCAAAGTAGATTTGACGACGGTACAGCTATTTGACTTGGTAGAGGCGATCGATCAGTTTTTTGCCGACACGCAGACGCTGCCGGAATTATCGCTGCAATTAACCCCAATTTCCAAGCGTTACGTCAAGTCGGCCGAACCTTTGGCGAAACGGACTTTGCCTGCTGTGGTGGGGGTGTCGAGTTTGGCTTTGGCTGCGATGGCGTTTTTCTTGGTGCCGGTGCCGGAAGTCCAGCGCCAGAGAGATCCGGTGCCGCAGCCCAATCCAGCGGGCCAGAATCAAGGGACGCCGAATCCGGGCGGATCGGGTTCGCCTAATCCCAATCCCACGCCCCCTGCGGGCGGTTTGCTGCCTGGGACTCAAACTCCGAACGCTGAATCGATTTCGCCGACTCCGAGCCCCGCGCCGCAGTCGGACGCTTCACCAAGCCCCACACCGCAGTCGGACGATTCACCTAGCGCCACACCGCAGTCGAACACTTCGCCGGAAAGCACGCCCAGTCCTGTTGCTGAAGGTTTGGCAAGCCCTGAGGCAGCAGCCGTGCCAATTACCGATTCAGGGGAAATTGAGCTGTTGAGGGGCAAACTTTCCCAGCAAATTGACGGAGCTGTGAAGAATCAGCCTCCGGATGCGGAGTTGGTTTATCGGGTGAGTGTGGCCCAAGACGGGGCGATTGTCGGTTACAAGCCCGAGAATTCGGCAGCAGTCGATCGATCCGAAACGCCGTTGTCGGAGTTGCTTTACAAACCGGTTGGCACCAGGCCACCGGCGGAACCGCTGGCTGATTTCCGCGTAGTTTTGGCACCAGACGGCAATGTTCAAGTCACTCCTTGGTAATGGTTGATTGTTGACTGTTAACGGTTAACTGTTGACTGTTAACGGTTGACTGTTGACTGTTGACGGATACCAAATCCCGCTTAAATGCTCCCTCAATCTCTTAGTCTGCGGAGGCAGACTTTGTTTTTCTAGTAGCGATTTCAATCGCCGAATCATCTACAAACCGATTGCTGATTCAAAGCCCTGTTGGTGCGATTGGCTCAATGTCTGGGTCAAATCCTCCAACTTGATTTGTGCGAATTATCCACAAAAATGCTCCCTGTTTTAAGAAAATTTTGGCTATTTCATCTTGGGTACGCCTGGGCAGCATTGTTCGGTAACTAATAACAGCTTTTATTAGGTTCACTATACCGACAAAAAAAGTTTTTTTCAGTTCCGCATCAATCCCCGCCAATCTTGCATTTTTGCGCCAATCTGGACGGACAATGCCGAGGGGCATTAATACTTTTTCTAAACTCTCTCCTAAAGCTACTAACTGGTGAAACCTTTGGGTTTGTGCGTCGGTGGGATGTGTTTTCAACCAGTCTTGAATCTGAGGATTTGACTCTATTTCGGAAGTAATTTTTTTAATTGTCGCGTAAATGGCCTGACTTGAATCTTGGACGCAAGAAGTTGCTGGGGTGACTAAACTTGCGCCGGTGCCGTCTCCGCTGCGGTAACGGGCCATCATGATATCTAGTTGCTGGTTTAATTCGGTTAAAGGCGACAAGGTGATGCCGTCAAAATCGTAGTCGCAACACACGCAATCTAATTTACAGATGATATCGCAAACCGGGCGATCGCCCAACCAGCCGCGCTGCAAGTCTCCCATGTAGCTTTGCCATTTGCTGGAACCGGCAACAATTCCGTCGGGATTATGGGCGTAAACTTGTTTGTATTCTATGTCAAAACGCAGTTCGCTGGTAAAGCGATCGCGCACTACTTTTGCTACTCCCAAAGCAAAATGTCCGGTGACAATCCCCAGCGGTGGCCGTTCGCCTTTTTTGCCGCCGATACCGCCGAAACTGTGAATCACTATCCCGATATCTCCTTCTTGCCAAGGAGAGATTGAATCGTTTTCTGTAGCCTCATTTGGGGTTAACAATACTCTTTTTGCTTGCCCTTTTTGGGCTGGTGTATTTTCCCAATTTTTGTAGTTTAAATAAGCGAGAGATTTTTTGAGGCCGAAATGTGTTTCATCTGGTGTTAATTGGGCAATTTTGCGGGGTTCGATTGCCTGCACTACAAATATACTGTCTTCGTCTCTTTCGCCGTAAATGTACCAGCCGTCTGGATTTAAGGGGGATTGTTCGATTAGGTGATTGGTAGACCTCGCTACGCCATTTTTGTCGGGCTGTACTTGGGGAATCCGAATTATTTCAGCGGCGCCGTCAAATTGTTGAGATGTTTTGTTGAAATGCCGGACAATAAATTTGTCGCTGTCGGCTTCTTTTCGCTGTAAAATTGAGACTAAGGCGCAGAAACGTCCGATAATTTGTACTGGTTCGCGATCGATCGTGAGTTCCTGGCGATCGCTGCTGCTATAATTAATTGCAATCACCGGCCTGCGTAGCATCACAGTCACGCTGTCTTCGAGTCTGCTGCCTGCTAGAGTTTCTAAAGGGCTGACATTTCGCCAGCCGTTCAATCTATCTGGATGGATATTGCCAGATTTTTTACTATTTTTAGCCTGTTTTGTGAATTTGAGATCTTGGGTTACTGCGTGGACAAAAAACTGTACTTGGCGATTTGTACTCCATTTCAAAAAGGCTGTTTTGCCAATGAAATATTGATATTTTTTAGGTGCATTTATCACTTCAAAATACACTGAACCGTAGGGCTGGCGTTCTTCCTTTGACGGCAAAATTAAGCGCCCGTGCCAAAGAGCGATCGGCTTGTAGAGGTAGGCAACTGCTGCTGGATTTTCACAGATTATCTCGGGCTCAAGCGCTTCTGAAATATCGCTTTTGCCTCCAAAAATAGTAGCCGTTAAATTGCCGTCACTTTCTACGAATCGGGGTTCTAAAAAAACCTTTTCAGGTTGTGGAATATTAGCGGTTAAAGAGCCAGTATTTTTTTTAAACGAACGTCTAAAAAAAAGGCGAGTGTTTTCCAATTTTCCCTGCAACCAATTGAGAAAAAGGCGAATAAAAATAAATGCTGTTAAACCAAAAACAACAGCTAAAATAATCAGCCCCAGGGTCAAAATGAATTGGTTTAAAGACTGACCTGACACTAAAAAAATTGTTGGCCCGATCAAAGAGAATACCGCCATAATATCTAAAAACGAGTTTTAGGTTCGATCCAGTCTGTGCTGGCTTGACTGCCGAAAACTAGGGGTTTGTCCTCGGTGACTGCTACCGTTTGCCCTGTCATATCAACGGCACAAAGAGGCCAAGATCGCTCGCCCAAATTGCCGGCGCGGAACAGAACTTTTCCGGGACAAACTTGACTCCAACCCAACAATACAGCATGAGTGTAAAGACTGCGAGCGGGAGCAACGGTATAAGTGTAATTATCATTTTTGTCCCAAATGACACCGTAGTCGGACATATCGGAAGAGTTGAAAAGTGCTTCAAATTCGCGGGCGAGAATGCGGGAACCGTCTTGATTCCAAGAAACAGGCACTAAAATGGCGATCGTCCCGGACATATCTGTATCATCGCTAGCATACATCCCACTTTCTGCCAGTGGCGAAGCAGCCGCCACTGTTTGCAGTTCGCCAGTTTTGAGATTTTCCACAAACATGACACTGCTAACCCGACACCGGGAGAATTCCGGCTGCACTTGCAACTCAATTCGACTGTAAGCTGCGTATTGGCCGTTAGTTGAAACTAGGGATGGACTGCGATAATAGCGGAGGCCTGTGCCGGCAGTGGAACTCACTTTAGCATGAGTGGCAGTAATCCATTCCCAAGGAACGGGATAAGGGCTATTTAAAGGGTCAGTCATCGGTTTTTTTTCCAAAAGTTTTACTGAATTATCCAACAGATTCAGGGTGGCACGCAACGGACTAGAAACCTGCTTTCTGCCTCGATGCTTCGCCACTAAACCCCTGATTTATAGAAACCGGGTTTCTTTTTTAGATCTTAGATGGGAGGGCACATCTCAAATCTCAAATCTCAAATTTCCAATCGGATAGGTAAGATAGTATCGAAATTAATCTGGTATGTACACCGAGAGGGATGAAATATGACGCGATCTTTTAAGCAAAAACCTTCAATCCCCCCCAC
Organism: Microcoleus sp. MON2_D5; assembly: GCF_036701905.1. Taxonomy (NCBI): domain Bacteria; kingdom Bacillati; phylum Cyanobacteriota; class Cyanophyceae; order Oscillatoriales; family Microcoleaceae; genus Microcoleus; species Microcoleus sp. MON2_D5. The sequence goes on along the minus strand of NZ_JAUBRM010000003.1, from coordinate 147,765 downwards.
TCGCGTCTCTAAGTCGCGGGGAAAAGGTTTGCTTGTACTGTCACTGATTTTTCGACTGCTGCTGCTGGGGGTGGGCAGCGGTTTTGCGTGGGTTTTGGGGATGACGATCGCTCAAATTTATCCGTCAGGCGCGACGGAAATGCCGCTGGCAGAGAGATTGCTGCGTGTAACTCAAAATTTGACCTCCAGCCCGAAACGCGCCCCAGCAACGCAAATTCCGACGCTTCCGCCACCAAGCGCTACACCGACTCCCCAGTCCAAAGTCAGTCCTGCCCAGAGAGAGAAATTGCAGTCGGATTTGAGACAGTTGCAGGGCGAACTCAACGCGCTGATTGGTCGCACGGCGGCTTTGGAGAGTCAGTTGGGCAGCAGCCGCCCGACGGAAACTTTGGAAAAGCGTTTGCAGTTGATGTCGCGGGAATTGGCAGCGCCGGAAACGGCGGCAAGTGTTGCCCCTGCTTTACCCGCGATCGGCAGCAGCCCGAGTCTGAACCCTGAAACAGTGAATACTACGCCACAGAATGCCAATAATCCGGTGTTTGGGGGGGATGGGCTGATGGTGACTCTACCCAGCGATGTTTTGTTTGATACTGGCAGCATTTCTTTGCGCGCGGGAACTAATGCGATTTTGGACAATTTGGTGGCGGAGTTGGGCAATCACGAGGGGGCAACTGTGCGCGTTGCGGGCCACACTGACGACGCGGGGGAAGCGGGGGACAATCGCAATGTGTCGTTTGCGCGGGCTCAGGCTGTGGTGCAGTATTTGTCTGGTGTGCTAGGTCAGAAGTATCATTGGGTGGCGATCGGCTATGGGGAAAGTCGCCCTTCGGTGGATAATAGTTCTGATGCTAATCGGCAGCGCAACCGTCGCATTGAAGTGGCAATTAATCCTTAGTTTTTAGCGAGCGGTAATCAGTCACCAGTCATTAGACTTATTGCATAAATATTTTGATTGAGAGGGGAACAGCAGAGGCAACGCAGAGGCATTTCAAGATTGTTTGGGAAGGCTAAAATTCAAGTCTAGTCTTTAGTTAATAGTGCGAGATTAAGATATGGTGAGTGTTTTTTTTGCAATTTCTTAAGCTCGCACTGCACTTTCAAGCATATTAGGCCGATGCCAACAGAAACGATATAAATTAAATATTTCAATTCCCCTCTCCCTATAGCCCCATTTCGGGAGCATCTCATATTTGTAAAAACACTTCTTCTGGCTCCTTCCTTCTGACTCCTTCCTTCTGACTCTTTCATCCTGGCTCCTGGCTCCTAACTCCTAACTCCAATTTTGGGCTTGGCTGCTTTCATTGAGATGCTCCCCCATCTCTCCATCTTCCCCATCACGCCGAAGGTGTAAGAGGTGGCAAGTCAGAATTATTTTTAGCCCGATCTATGGCCTCTCGATGTTCGCTCCTAAGTTTTGGTTTTAAATACAAGTTTTCAATCAAAGCTGCCACTCCCGCAAACCAAGGCGGCACAATTACCGCTCCAATAATTCCTAATACTTGAACGCCGCCCAATACAGACAGCAATTGATATAAAGGATGCACACCAACCGATGAACCAACCAGCAAAGGATCGAGGACGTAAGTTTCTAAATTCTGGATAATTACAAATAACAGTAATACCCACAAAAGTACCCAGCCACCTTTAGCTAGTGCTACGATTAATGCTGGTACTGCTCCCAACACGGGGCCGATGAAGGGAATCAAGTTGGTAACACCTGCGATCGCACCCAAGCCTAAAGAAAATTCCGGCATTCCCAAAATGCTCAAACCTGTGGTAATAAATATCCCTAAAATGCCCGAAACTAACACTCGCCCGCGAATATAACTCCCCATTCTTTGACCGATTGGCGCGGCTTGTGCGGCTAATCTTGCGTCCCAAGGTTTAGGGAAAAATTGCACCAAACTTTTGATTAATGTGTCGCTGTCGGCAACCATGTAACCTGAAATAAATAATGCTAAAACTAGGCTGAAGACCCCACCTAGAATGCCTCTCGTTAAACTGTACGATCGCAAAACCAGTTGTTGACTCGATCGAATCAACCAATTAGTCAGCGATTGAGTGTCCACCAACTGACCCACCAAGGTTGGGGCATCGTCGGTTAGGCGACTCAATAAATTAGTTGCCACAGTTCGCAAACTTTCAACATACAGTGGTAACTGTCGCAGCAGTAACTCTATTTGTTCGATTACCGTGGGCCCGATTAACACTACCGTCCCGCTAAATCCGCCGATGAGAGTTAAATAAACCATAATCACCGCCAGCCAGCGGGGAACCCGCATCGTTTGGGCCCAATTAACGATCGGGACGATCGAAGCAGCCAGCACGACTGATATCATTAGAATTACTAGCAGGCTCCGCAATTGCCACAGCAGCACTAGCAGCAACGACGATGCTACAATTAGCAGCAAGTTAGGTAAAGAAATAGTTATCCGCTGTTCTGACATGATTAAGTAATCAAGGTTTGTATTGGCGCTTATGTCATCCCGCAGGGCGGGTTTATTTATCTTCTCATTTACCAAATATATGTCGGGTAAAACCCGCACCTACTCATCTTATAATAAAAAGTAACATCGGTTCAAAAAATAATATGCAACCCCCATATTCAACCCAAGATTTCTCCACTATTTCGTCTATAAAGTCACCAACGCTGTTTTACGAATGGCAAAATTATCGCTGTGCTTATGAACTTTATAACCCAACTACTGCGACAGAAGATAGCATCCCTTTGTTATTAATTCATCCGATAGGAGTTGGCTTGTCAAGAATCTTTTGGCATAGATTTTGTGAGAGTTGGTACAAAGCAGGTAACACCAACCCGATTTACAATCCCGACCTTTTGGGCTGCGGCGATTGCGAAATGCCGGCTGTGGCTTGCTATCCAGACGATTGGGCCGCACAGTTGCAGTATTTCTTGGAAACTGTAGTCAAAAAACCTGCGATCGTCCTCGTGCAAGGTGCTTTACTATGTGTAGCCTTGGCTTTAGCAAAAAGGCAGCAGGAAAGCGGCTCAAATTTAATTCGCGGCTTAGTCCTCGCAGGGCCTCCCGCTTGGGCGGTAATGAACAAACATTCGACCGAAAGACAGCAACGGATTGTCTGGAATTTGTTAAATTCTCCCTTGGGAAACGCTTTTTACCGCTACGCCAGACGCGCTGAGTTTTTGCGTTCTTTTTCAGTGAAACAACTGTTTGGCGATGCGGCAAAAGTTGACAGCGAATGGTTGGATGCTTTGCAGGCTGGGGCAGCAAATCCTGACAGCCGTCACGCGGTTTTCTCGTTTTTAGCGGGGTTTTGGCGCCAGGATTATAGCGGTACGATCCAAAAGTTCGATCGACCCGCACTCATTGTGATGGGAGAAACAGCCTCAAGCATCAGTCAAGCGGGTAAGGAAGAGAAACCGGATGAAAGATTAGCGCAATATTTAGCCCATTTTCCCAATGCGGAAGGTTTATTAATGCCGGGGCGTAATGTTTTGCCCTATGAATCCACCGCAGAATTTGTCGCGGCTGTTGCCGAGTTTGTGAATAAGTTAAAGAAAAATTAAATCTATTTGTGTAGTTGTTATCTAATAATAACTCACACAGTTTGTTGAAGAGAGTCTTCAATACGTTGCTGCAGGTCAGGATTTCGTTTCACAAACTTGCGGAATGCTCGTTTGAATTTGGGAGTCAGAACCAGTGATCTCATGTTTCTGGCTCGTCCAAAGACTGGCGTAATGTTGAAATAACATCCTCGGCTGACTGCTGTCGGAATTTGCCTTTACGGAAATCAGCTAAGGTTTGTTGAGCATCCGCAGCTATTTCGGCGCGGATACTCTCGCGGTGACGGTTTTGCAGGATTTTTATCAGCATTTCCTGCTGTTCGTAGGACAGTTGCAAAGCAGTTTCTAGCACTTGGTCGAGGGTATTCATAGAACTAGGCTATTACCTCTAAGGTTGAACAACTTGCGAAGTTTAGTAAATTGTATCGCTTATTCCAAGACTAGGCTAAACTTCAAGAAAAATGCACTAAACTACGTCTTGTCATAAGCGAGCGCAAAATCATTACGATCGAACCAGGTAAACGCGGTGGAAAGCCTTGCATCAGGCGAATGCGAATTACCGTGTATGATGTGTTGGGTTGGCTGGCTGCGGGAATGTCTCATGCAGAAATTCTGGACGATTTTCCCGAGTTGACGGAGGAAGACATTAGAGCGTGTTTAGAATTCGGCGGTTGAAACCGCTTCTTGTCAAACCAAGTATGCCTCCGCAGACTATGAATTTAGTTTCAACCCCGATGCCAGATGGTTGTACCATCTTTTTGATCGATCAGAGTAATTCCCTTATCCTTAAGTTCGTTGCGAATGCGATCGCCCTCAGCGAAATTCTTAGCTTTCCGGGCATCCTTCCGCTGCTGAATCATCGCCTCAATCTCCCCATCAGTTAATCCGCTAATCACTTCAAGTTTATTAATACTTATGTTCGAGTTATCGGTATAGAGAGTCGCACTTAGCGGGACGCTTATGCTAAATCCTAAAACTCGGGCTAACTTAACAAGATTCTGCCACTTTTGTTGCAACACTTCCGAAGGCATTTCCGTTTTTCCCCCATGTACAATTATATTGCTTTCGCGCCGCAATTCCTTCGCCAATTCAAACATAACAGCTAAAGCATTAGGAGTATTGAAATCATCATCCATCGCTGCTCTAAATTGCTGTACAGCCTCACTCTCCACTATGGGCAATTTCAGAATTTTATCTGAATCCCAGCCCAATTGGGAACCGTGCACAAAACCAAAAACTATGCCTTCGTTAAGAGTATTCCAGCCATTTCGAGCCCTAGCGATCGCCTCTTCGGTAAAATCTATTTGACTGCGATACTGCGCCATCAACACAAACAGCCTCACCGCCATCGGTTCCACCGCTTTTGACTTCTCGCTTTCATTCTTACTCCCCCCCTTACCAAGGGAGTCTTCATTCTTACTCCCCCCCTTACCAAGGGAGTCTTCATTCTTACTCCCCCCCTTACCAAGGGGGGGCTGGGGGGGGTTAGATTCCAAATCCCCCGACCAATTGCCCTCCAACAAATCGCGAATTGTAATAAAATTGTGCAAAGATTTCGACATCTTTTTGCCGTTGACAGTCACAAAAGCATTGTGCATCCAATAATTAGCAAGTGACTTGCCAGTCGCGGCTTCAGATTGAGCAATTTCGTTTTCGTGATGCGGAAAAGTTAAATCGGAACCGCCGCAGTGAATGTCAATTGTTTCGCCCAAGCAATCGCGCACCATCGCCGAACATTCGATGTGCCATCCGGGGCGACCTTTTCCCCAAGATGAATCCCAAGCAGGTTCTCCCGGTTTAGCGCTTTTCCACAGGGCAAAATCAGAGGAATCTTGCTTTTTTTGAGCTTCTATTTCTGCGGTTTCCAATCTACCGCTAGCCCCGGCTTGCATTTCTTCCAACTTGCGGCCGGAAAGTTTTCCGTAATCTGCAAACTGGCTGACGTTGTAGTAAACATCGCCGCCGGAAGCATAGGCATAACCTTTATTTTCTAATTCGTGAATCAGCCGTTTAATGCCGTCTATTGTATGGGTGGCGCGGGGATATTCATCGGCCCTGAGAATATTGAGCTTGTCCATATCTACGAAATATTCATCGATGAAGCGTTGCGCCACGGCTTCCATTGTTGAATTTGTTTCGCGGGCGCGGTTGAGAATTTTGTCGTCAATATCTGTAAAATTCTGCACGTAGCGCACATCGTATCCCCGCCACATCAGATAGCGGCGCACCATGTCCCAAACAATGTAAGCGCGGGCGTGGCCGACGTGGCAGTAATCGTATACCGTAACGCCGCAGCAGTACATCCGCACCTTTCCTGGTTCGAGGGGCTCAAAAGGTGATTCGCGACGGGTCAAGCTGTTGTAAAGCGTTAGGGGCATGGGATTTGAGATTTGGGATTGATGTACTGCTCTAATTTATTATATTGCGGTTGGTGAATCTTTCGGTGTCGCTACCAAACATCTGTTAAATCTAAGACAAATCCCGGTAACACATCTTCCCCTGACAAAGTGCTAGGATTATCTAATATTTCCACATCCTGATTTTGTCTGTATATCTCAACTTTCTGGTTTTTGCGATCGATTAACCACCCCAAACGAGATCCATTCGCGATGTATAGCGGTTCTCAAGAAAGTGAAATACACGGGCTAGTTCGATGCCCCATGCTTTTAGGCCCGATGCCCAACGCCCAAGAGCACCTCATGTTACTGATAAAGGCTATATTCCCGCATTTTTTCTCGCAATGGTTCCAGGTTGTCAGACTTAGAAAGCAATACAGATTCAGAAGAAATAGCGACCTTAGAAGGGAAGAGAGAAAGTAGTACGTCAACAGATGCTAGAATATCTCAGCCCCAAAGTTGCCTTTTTTTTATCCAAACAGTAACCAAAACGGTTAAAGGGCGATCGCGCACGCTTAACAGTTATTTACAGTTTGTAGGGGAGGAGTTGACAGTGAAATATAAAGAAAACAATAGTTTCAAAACAGGAGTCAAATGGCTACTGTGGTCTAGTTTTCTCATTCTAGGCATCGGCGGCGGCTTATTTGCCTACGGGTTATATCAAAATCGACCTCCCGAACCCATAGGAGTGCGCTTGATACCCGTCAAACTTGGCGATATTGAAGATACGCTTAATGAAAGCGGCACTATTGAATTGGCTGGTCAACAAACTCTTAAATCTCCCGTTAATGCTACTGTTGATGAAGTGTTAGTAAAAATCGGGCAAAATATCACATCTGGTCAGAACTTAATCACTCTTCGTAACCCCGAAAAACAAACAATTCTCAGCAAGCAAGAGTTGGTGATTCAAAAAGAAAAACTCACTCTAGAAAGCTTACGCCAAAAACTTGTTGCCGCCCAGGAAACGCTCAGTATCGCCCAAGGGAGACTTCAAAATTATAAATCCGGGCCAAATAACGATTTATTAGAAATTAAAAAACAGGAAATTGCTTTAGCAAATAATCGCCAAAAAGTTGTTGACGCTGAGGTGGTTTTGGCTGCTGCTGAGCGGAAACTTACCGAGCAAAAAGCATTATTTGAAAGAGGTTATATTCCGGGAGATGAGGTGCGAGCCCAAGAAGACGAAGTTCGCAATGCTAAAGTCAGTTTACGAAACGCACAGTCTCAAATCAACACCGATCTGCTCGACCTCAAAAGTCGGCAAATTCAGCGACAAGATAAAGAGCAAGGACTTCAGGAAAAAGTGATCGCTGCTGAGTCAGGAGTGCGACAAGCTCAGTTAGAGGTTGCTACACATAGCCCCACTCTCCAAAGCTCTCTGCTTGAGTACCGAGAAAAAGAACAGGAACTAAAAAACAATATGGTGACTGCATCTATTGATGGCAAGGTACTTAATATTCAAGTTAAAAATGGCGACGGAGTGCCGCAGGGAACAGAGCTTTTGACATTAGGTGACCCTTCACAAGAACTGGTAAAACTACAGCTTTCTACCCTCAATGCTGCTAAAGTTAGACCCAATCAGTCCGTTCGTATCAGCATTATTGGCCCCAATCCTAAGCAGTTTTCAGGAAAAGTAGACAGCTTATATATTCTTGCTCACAGTGGTGAGAGTAAAGGAAACGACCGCTCTAATCAAGGCAATCAACCAACGGTTCCTGCAACAGTAAGACTCGATGCTCCAACCCGGACTTTGATTCCAGGGAGTCAAGTGAATGTGGAGATAATTTTGCAGCAGCGCCAGAAGGTAGTAGTTTTAAATACAGAGGTAATTGTGCGATCGGAGTCTAAGCCTTTTGTGTGGATTCGTGACAGTCAAGGCAAAGCCCAGAAACGGTCAGTTACATTAGGTTTAGAAGGATTGACACAGGTAGAAATAACTTCTGGTTTGCGGCCAGGTGACAGTGTTGTGATACCCCCTCCTGAACCTTCCTTAAAACCAGGAACTCCTATTCAGGAAGAAAAAACAACTAAAAAGAAAGAAAAAACAGAGGGTGCCGAGCAGGAATAAAGATTAAAGAATAGGATCAAATCAGCTAATTTTATTAATGTACGAAATGTTGAGTTGTGATTTTTAATTACTTATGAGCCTTTCTCCTTTAGACCTCCTCCGCCTTACTTGCATTTCCCTAAGTGGCAATCTTTTGCGATCTGCCCTAACTACAGTCGGAGTTTTTATGGGTGTAGCTGCGGTCAGCGCAACGCTGCAAGTAGGCAATATTAGTCGCGCCGTAATTGCTGAACAACTGGCCAAGCGAGAAGCACCTCAACTGGGAATCAGTATTTCGGATGACTTGGGTTTGAAGTTAGAAGATATGGAATTTTTACGGAATCGGCTGAAAGGAATTCAGGCGATTAGCGCAGCAAATTGGTTTGGTTATAACGAAAAAGTTATATTTCAGGCTGAAGAAGCGGAAACTAATATCTTCGCTGTTTCTCAAGATCATTTATTGACATCGGGGCGGCGATTAATGGAGGGGCGTTTTTTTTCACCTAATGATTTTACTAATTATCGACCTGTAGTGGTAATTGATGAAATGCTGGCGACACAACTTTTTAAAGGTGGCACCAAACGTGTAGGTCAGCGCATTTATGCTAAGCGTAGACCTTACATTGTTGTTGGCGTAATGGAGAGCAAGGAAGGCTTTTTTGACAAACCCGAAGCTGAAATGTGGGTGTCGATGTCGGTTTACAAAGCGATGACAGGTAGCCAAAGAATTGGGAGAATTTCGGTGCGCCCTTACAATCTTAAAGATATTAAAGGAATGGAAAAGCAGGCAGAAAAACTTTTGGAGCAGCGCTTTCCCAAGGCAGAGGTTAATACTTGGAACAATGTTCAGGAAATTTTGGAGCAGCAGGAAACTCTGGAACTTGCTTCACAGGGACTATTGGCAGTGGGGGTAATTTCGCTATTGGTGGGAGGGGTTGGTATTGCTAATATTACGATCGCGGCGGTGATGGAACGCACCCCAGAAATTGGTTTGAGACGTGCGATCGGGGCTACTCAGAGAGATATAATGTTGCAGTTTATTCTAGAAGCAGTAATTCTGAGTTTAGCGGGGGGAATTGCTGCTATTGTGACGGTACACGGGTTAACGGTGGTGGTAGCGGATGTTTTTAAGTTGCCTTATAAATTTGACAGCAACACAGCAGCTTTGGCTTTAGGATCGGCATTAGCTGTGGGAGTGGGAGCTGGATTTCTCCCGGCTCTGCGAGCTAGTCAACTCGATCCTGTTAAAGCGCTGCGTCAAGGGTAGTCATCCCGTAGGAAATCGCCATAGAATTACTTGCAGAAATCACTGGAGTTAGCATGACTGAGCAACCGCACGAAGATTATCTCCCAAATAGCGATTCCCCTGCTCGCTACGAGATTCCTTGGATATTTCGTTTTAGCCTAGTTATGGTTGCAAGCTGTGGGCTATTGGCGATATTTGCTGTTGCTTTTAAGTCTAGTTCAACAGTCAAAACTGATGTTAGCTCTAAATCTGCGATCGCGCCCAAAATTCGGCCACTTACCACTAAAAAACATCTCCCACACATCCAAAATCCACCGCAAAATCAGGCGCTCATTAAACCCCAAAATCAGAGAGAAACGCCAACTACCAACCAGAGAATAGTTATTCCTCAATTCCCCGGCGAAAATCCAACAAGTAAAATCAAACCCTCACCAATTCCCAATTCCCAATCCCCAATCCCCAATTCCCAAGTATTAACAACTTCTACTACTCAAAAAAAACCTGTTCAACCCGAATCAATAGTAATTTCTGAAGCTCCACCCAATCCAGAAATAACAGCAGAACCCATACCTGAAAATACCCAAAATCCAACTCTTCAACAGCAATCTATAGCGGATGAATTAGGGGTTGAACTGACACTCCAGGAAGTTGTATTTTTAGGCTTAGAAAACAACAGAGATATCAAAAATCAATACCTCGAACGCATCGTCCAAAAACAAGATTTAGCCGTAGCAGAAGGCTTATTTGTCCCTATTTTTACACCGAGACTATCCGTGTCATCAATTCCTTTGAGGAATGGGGGAAGAGTCGCTACTACTGGCGAAGTCGATTTATCTGCCCAGGTGAGTGTCAAAATTCCCACAGGAGGAAATATAAGTTTTGTGTGGAGTGGTAAACAAGGACAAGATGCGAATGGTTTTGGCATTAATAGTGAAGGTTCTTTAAGTCAAAATCTCAGGTTAAATTTTACCCAACCTCTGTTAAGGGGAGCTGGAGTTGCTGTCAATCGAGCACCAATTGAGATTGCTCGCCTGAGTGAAAAAGGAAATATTCTGAGTTTGAAATCGACGCTAATTGAGACAATTACCTCAGTAATTTTAATCTATCGAGAGTTGATTAGGGCTCAGGAACAAGTTAAAATTTCACAAAGTTCTCTGGAAATTGCCCGTCAGCAATTGGAGATTAATCAGGTTTTGATTGAGGCAGGAAGGGTAGCAAAAGTTGAGATTTTTACAAGTGAAAAAGCTGTGGCAGATCTGGAAGTGACAGTATTAGCTAGTGAGGAGCAACTGAAGAAGGCAAGATTAGCACTGCTGCAAGTTCTAGACCTCGATCGCAATCTTAATATAATAGCAAGAGAAGCTGCTGCTGTACAGACTAACCCTCTGGATTTCTCTAAGATTCTACCATTAGCTCTGTCAAATAGTCCTGGTTATTTACAAGTACAGCTCGACCGGGAAATCGCTAAATATCAATTGCTACTAGCGGAAAATAATCGAAAATGGCAATTGGATGTAAATGCAAGTTATAATAATAATGCTACTAATCTTTCAGACAGCAGCTCGGATTTGAGAGCGGGACTGGTTTTGACTCGCGAATTTGGAAATAGAGGAATTGAGCGAGATTTTCAGAATAGTCGTGTTAAGCTATTACAAGCTGAGAATAATTTAAAGGAGTACAATCAAAAGCTGGAAGTTGAGGTCAGAAATGCAATTCGAGATATAAATTTGAATCTTAAGCAAGTAGAACTAGCTCAAACGTCAAGGGAGTTAGCGCAAAAGCAATTAGAAATAGAGCGAGAAAAAAGAAAATTGGGAGTGCAAAGTTCTCGGAGTATCGATATTGTGAATTCTCAGAAGGAGTTAATAGAGGCTAGAAATGCAGAACTTAATGCGAGAATTGCCTATTTTAATGCTTTGACAAAGCTTGATAAAATAATAGGTACTACTTTGGAGACGTGGCAGGTGAGGATTGAAAATGAAGAATGATGTTAGTTAGTTGTTATCGGATTGAATGAGACTTGTCAGTAATTCCAACCAGGCTCCATCGGATCGGGAGCGGTAGAATCAGCCGTCAAGCAGATAGGTACAAGGCTAAAAATTTCATTCTTCACAGTAGAAATCTGAAAGTGTTTCGCAAATGTTACAACTGCGTTGTGCCTACTTGAATGGTTAATTTGCAGTTTAATATTTTTGCAAAATCGGGATGCTCCCGCGAAGCCTTCTTGTTAGAAGGATTATAGAGCAATACGGTTCAGTTAAGGAAAATTGTAGCGAAAATGTTGGGCGGAGTGAAACGGAGGGTTCGTTCCACTCCGCCCAACCTACGCACGATCTGTTTTTTAGCACTAACCCAAGCGTATTGGATTATAGAGAAAGTCTTCCACTTTGTCATATTCGCAAAGACATATCCATTCTAAACGATCGCCCCCACCCTCCAAACCCATCAAAAGCCCCTCTCCCCATTTGTCATCAAATCCTGACATTTGCTTCAACACCGATCCCCCAAATCTCCCAAATGTCAAGATTCCCTGACAAAGTGATCCCCAAAATCACGAAAATGCGTATAAGTACCCAGGATTGAGGCAAAAGACCCCTTGACCCGATCGCAAGTTGTCTGCAACATTGAGTCATGACAAAGCGATCCCAAAGAAATGCTTGGATTAAGCAACCCTGGGAGTCGAATAGCGCGTGTGCTGCCAGCACAGCGTTGCTAGCAGCACCGATCGCACTCACAAAATCGATCTTGTCAATCAAGAATCGACAGATAAAGCTTTATTTAGATCTGACGGTGCGCGCCGAAGCCCAGAAGTTCAAACCCCCGATCGCATTGGGGACAAGACAAGCTAAAAACAAGCAAGGCTTCAAAGGTTGGAGAGATTTGGAAGCTCGATAATATGTGGATTAAAAAGAGTTTCTAACTCAAAAAGTCAACACATTTGTGTTGAGAGGAAAAATCTAACCCGCCATCCCAAATTAGTGGAGAACAAACTCATGGCAAAAGAACGCCCACCATTAGAAGAGATGACTTTGCGACAACTCCGCAGAGTTGCTAGCGAATGTGGAGTCTCTCGCTACAGTCGGATGCGGAAATCGCAACTTCTGGCATCAATTCAAGAAATTCAGCGCACCAAATTTTCCTACAGCCCATCTCGCAAACTAGAGGCACAAGAAGCAGTGGAAGCAGCAAAGTTTGAACTCGGTCAAGAAGATAGAACAGGCGGTTCTTTGTCGTCTGTAGATGAAGGTTTAGCAGATTTGCCCAACGGCTACGGCGAAAGCCGGGTTGTTTTAATGCCCCGCGACCCAGAATGGGCCTACACTTACTGGGACATTCCCAACGATCGCAAAGAAGAATTGCGCCGCCAAGGAGGACAGCAACTAGCGCTGCGGCTCTACGACGTTACAGATGTTAACCTCGAAACTCAAAGCCCGCACAGCATTCAAGAATATCCCTGCGACGAACTGGCGCGGGAATGGTACGTGCCAATCCCCGTGAGCGATCGGGACTACGCGATCGACATCGGCTACCGCTGTGCAGATGGCCGCTGGCTGGTATTAGCTCGATCGGCCCAAGTCCGCGTTCCTCCCGTCTATCCCAGCGACTGGATTGAAGACCAATTCATCAGCCTCGATTGGGAAGAAGAGTTGCAAGGCAAAACCTTCGCCGAACTGGTTCCTCCGGCCAAGAAAATGGCACAAGCAGCTAATGGCTTCGGTTTCAGCCCCAGCAACGCCATCTACGAACAAATCTTCGGCATGGCAGAATCTGCCGAATCCCTGCGGGTAGCGGGTTCTATTTTCGGTTCCATGCAGCACGTCGCCGGTTCCGTCCAGCAAGTCGGCATCCACGAACAAGCTGTAAGTTCCTACGTGTTCCCCTCCGGCGTCGGAATGTGGGCTGCTCCCACCATGTCCGGCCTCACCGCGTCGGGTGTCGGTATGTCCGGCCTCACCATGTCCGGTTTCGGTATGTCAGGTGTTGGTATGTCCGGTTTCGGTATGTCAGGTGTTGGTATGTCGGGAGTTGGCTTCGCCGCCCCGATGCGCCCCCGCCAGTTCTGGTTAGTTGCTGATGCCGAACTGATCGTTTACGGTGCCACCGAACCCGACGCTACCGTCTACGTAGGCGGACAACCGATTAAACTCAATGCTGACGGCACTTTCCGCTTCCAGATGTCCTTCCAAGACGGCTTAATCGACTATCCGATTTTTGCAGTAGCAGCAGACGGCGAACAAAACCGCGCCATCCACTTGAAATTCAACCGCGAAACTCCAGAACGGCGCACCAATACCAAGCAGGATGCCGTTGTGGAATGGTTGGGCTAATCCCAAAGGTCGATCGAGCGGCGGGCGCTGATTCAGGTTTGTGCCAATTTTTGAACCATCACAAGGCATAGCCTCAGCCGATCGTGATTTGTTAAGGTTAATCGCAGACAACAACCCATAACACCCCCTATACACCGTTCTCCTGTTTTGAGGAGCGGTGTTTTTTGTATTTGGAAGGAAGAAGGAAGAAGGAAGAAGGAAGAAGGAAGAAGGAAGAAGGAAGAAGGAAGAAGGAAGAGGGAAGAAGGAAGAAGGAAGAAGGAAGAAGGAAGGAAGAAGAGGGAAGAAGGAAGAAGGAAGAAAATTTTAGTTATCTAGGAGAGAAGTTTTAGTTATCTAGGAGAGAAGGAAGAATCAATCTACTGCATGGGTTTTAGCAATTAAGAATGTCCTCACCATCACGGCAGTTGCTATATGGCAAAATACCAGGCAAGTGCGCGATCGACCAAAGTTATACCAATTCTTAAAAGTAGGGATAAAGATAGATTGTATGCGAGCATTCGGCTCTCTGGAACTTACGGTGATATTTTTATCTAATGAGAAAAGCAAGCTAATACACGATCTCGAAAATTGTCAAAATTAGAAAAGCCATATCCTTGTCGCATAATCAACTTAATTCGATTATTTATCCCCTCCATCACTCCACTTGTGGTGCGATTGATAAAGTAGTTACAAATTCCCTCAAGGTGATTGATAATTGTCAAGGTAGCTTCTTTGAAAAATTATGTCGCATACTTTAGCCAATCCTTGAACTTAGCCTGGGCTATTTTGACGGTCAGATGGGTCTCGTATATTTGCCTAAACTCTTCTTTCATCTCATAAGCGATTCTTAAGCATTCTGATTTTTTTAAGGTAACAGCCAACCTTTGAACTTGCTCATAATTCAGATTACTTCGATTACTTAACAATAAGTATTTGCTGCCTCTATCTGTAATTCCTGCTGCTCTACGCACCTTATTTAAATCTTTATTAACTGCTTTCATTACATGAAAACTATCGATGACAATTTTGGCATTGGGAAATACTTTTTCTATGACTTTTGGAAATCCTCCCCACATATCAATACTCACTTCTTCAACTTGTTCTCGAACTTCAAACGGTTGCTTGACAAGGACTTCAATGATTTCTTGTTGACGGTGAGAGTCAATCATTTCAATCAAATTTCCCCCATCAATGTCACTAACAACAGTTACTAAACTTCCTTGGCCTTTACGCATACTTATCTCATCTATACTCACTCGCTTAGTTGACTCCCAATACTTTTTTTTTGAGAGGAATGGACAAAAGTAAAAATATTTTTAATTTCGTCATAACTCAATTCTTCTTCTCGCCCAATTTGTGACAGGATCGACTGTTGAACGCGCGTATAAATATTTTGTTCGTATCGTTGAGTATGCCGTCTTTTTTTGTCCATAAATTCTAATTTTTATGTACTATAACGTTGACAACTAGAGCAATAGAACTGCCGACGAGGCACTTTTAAATACACAGAACGACCAAAAACTGACAAATCTCTAGTTAGTATAGGTCGATTCTGATGGA
Source organism: Microcoleus sp. MON2_D5 (assembly GCF_036701905.1). Taxonomy (NCBI): domain Bacteria; kingdom Bacillati; phylum Cyanobacteriota; class Cyanophyceae; order Oscillatoriales; family Microcoleaceae; genus Microcoleus; species Microcoleus sp. MON2_D5. The sequence continues at coordinate 132,662 of NZ_JAUBRM010000003.1, read as the reverse complement.
GTTCTTCTGTAAAATTTTCACAGTGAGGACAAACTATTCCTGACACTACAATACTCAGTTTAAAGTAAATCTTTCCCTCAATTTGAGTACAAGTTTCAACCTTGACTCCCGGCAAGTCTAATAAATAATCTAAATGAAAGCTCATCGCATTAATTGTATTGAATGATCTATTTTACACCATAAACTCAGGAGAGCCGAGCATTCGTAGAAAATTAGGTCTTGCCTAAGTCCCTACTTTATTTCATCCGATTGACAACGGCTATCTTATATCGTTTCCGGTTGCATCAATATTGTTCAAATGTCCAAAAAGTCTGTTGGCGCGAAAGCATAATTTTAGTCAACAGCAAACAGTCAACAATCATGAGGAGGGCAACCGGAATTGATATCAGACAATTTTATTAATATCTATCTGTAGATAGATGTTTACTTAAATCCCGTTGTTGCTAGTTAAATCAAAATTTGCACTCTTGACTCAAGCATTATTAAGTAAGCTAAAGTTTACTTAAATTTTTATTGCACAAACTCGGTAAATCCAGCGAAACAAAAGAAAGCGAGTTATGAGAGAAAGAAGGCGATCGCACAGCCACTTCTCAAAAACAAATGCAAAAAATCAATTCCCCGCCGCAACGGAGGCAGAAGCCTCGCCTTTTAGCCTTATTCGCTGTCACATTAGCCACCGTCTTGCTTTTATTTATTCTGCCGGCACTGACTCAACAGCCAGTCGTGCTCACCATGTTAATGCAAGGTCAAGACATTGTTAACTGGAGACCCTTTGTCAAAGAATTTGAACAGAAAAACCCCGACATTCGCATCAACCTCATAGAAGGGCCTTTTGACACCAACCTCATAGAAAATCTTTACACATCTGCCTTTCTTTTAGGCGAATCGCCCTACGACATCATCAACATGGATATTGTCTGGGTTCCCAAATTTGCAGCCGCAGGTTGGGTAAGCGATTTGACAGACAGAATTTCCCCCGAACAACTATCAAAATTCATCCAAGGTAACGTCGAAGGCGGGCGGTATCGAGGCAAACTTTACCGAATTCCCCACGCTTCCGATGCCGGAATGCTTTATTACCGCAAAGACATTTTAGAACAAGCGAAAATTCCAGTGCCAAAAACCTTTGAAGAGATGGTAAAAATCTCTCAAAACTTGCAGAAACAGGGAAAAGCAACTTGGGGTTATCTGTGGCAAGGCAAACAATACGAGGGAGTATCTGCAATGTTTGTCGAGGTGCTCTCCGGTTTTGGCGGCTTTTGGGCAAACCCTCAAACTTTTGAAGTTGGGTTAGATAAACCCGAGGCAATTAAAGCAGTAGAATTTCTCAAAAAAACGATCGCCTCCGGCATTTCTCCTCCGGGTGTCACCACCTACGGCGAAGAAGAAACGCGGCTGTTGTTTCAAAACGGCAAAGCGCTGTTTTTGCGAAACTGGCCGTATGTTTGGAAGCTGGCAAATGCCGAAGGATCGAATGTTAGAGGCAAAATCGCGATCGAGCCAATGCTCAGCAGTACGGGTAAAACAGGCGGTTCCTGCTTGGGTGGCTGGGGCTGGGGAATTGCCAAAACCTCAAAACATCCAGAACAAGCCTGGAAAGCAATTCAGTATCTTACCAGTGAGGAAACCCAGCGCAAATTTATTTTAGAAACCGGTTTAATTCCCAGTTACAAATCGCTGTTTACCAACAAAGAAATAGTCGCCAAATATCCTCACTACCCGCAACTGCTAAAAGTAGTGGAACGGCCAGCTTTGCGCCCGCCCCTGGCACAATACGCTCAAGCTTCTGATATTTTGCAGCGTTATTTGAGTTCAGCTTTTACCGGGAGAATGAGTGCCGAAGAAGCAATGAAAGCAGCAGGTACCGAAACTCGCAATTTATTAGGCAGTTTAAAACAACCCCAAGCTTCGTAAAACTGACATCTTGCTATTCTGTTAGAAACAGGCAAGATGCCTGTTCCACAAAGAGTTAGAAACAGGCAAGATGCCTGTTCCACAAAGAGTTAGAAACAGGCAAGATGCCTGTTCCACAAAAAGTTAATTCAATTGTGGGCCGTTGCTCCTAGCCAGCCCAAAAATAAATTAAAGGTGAACAATATGCAATTAGACAAGATGCGACAGCGCGAACAAAAAACCGGATGGATATTAGTAGCACCAGCTTTGATAATTCTGATCCTAGTATTTGCTTACCCAATATTGCGCGCTTTTTGGCTGAGTTTATTCACCCAAAACCTCGGTACAGAATTAAAACTGGTTTTTTCCGGTTTTGCTAACTACAGTCGAATGTTAGGGGACGGGCGTTTCTGGCAAACTTTAGGCAACACCACTGTATTTACAGTCGTCTCTGTTTTGCTGGAATTAATTCTCGGTATGGGCATTGCCTTAGTCTTAAATCAATCTTTCACAGGGCGCGGCATTGTTCGCACAATCTCTCTGCTACCTTGGGCGCTGCCGACTGCATTGATGGGAGTAGCTTGGGCGTGGATTTTTAACGACCAGTACGGCGTAATTAACGACATTTTAAGGCGTTTGGGATTGATTCAAAACAGCATTAGCTGGCTGGGAGATCCCACTTTGGCAATGATGGCAGTGATTACAGCAGATGTGTGGAAAACGACGCCCTTTGTCAGCTTGCTTTTGCTAGCAGGATTGCAATCAATTCCCGGTGATTTGTACGAAGCCCACGCCATTGACGGCGCGAGTAGCTGGCAGAGTTTCCGTCAAGTTACTGTGCCCCTGCTGATGCCCCAAATTGTGATTGCTTTGCTGTTTCGATTTGCCCAATCTTTCGGCATTTTTGACTTGATTCAGGTGATGACGGGAGGGGGGCCGGCGGGAGCAACGGAGACGGTTTCTATCTACATTTACAGCACGGTGATGAGGTATTTAGACTTTGGGTACGGGGCGGCTTTGGTGGTGTGTACTTTTTTGCTGTTAGTGGCAGCAGTTGCGATCGCCGCTTACCTGTTATCGAGAGCCCGCACCAATGCAGCCGGAGGAAACTAAGACGATTTTAGATTTGGGATTTGAGATTTTAGATAACCAACAGTTGCACTTTTATTTCATTGGTATAAATTATGTCGATCGCCCGCGAACAACCCACCAAAAAAACCTTTGACATCCGCCAATTAATCTTGCCAATCTCAGCACTCTTAATCGTCGCATATTTCCTCGCACCTATTATCTGGCAGGTGCTAACTTCTTTCAAAGTAAATGCAGATATTTCAGCGATTCCCAACGTCTACATTCCCAAACGAATTACTTTCGAGCATTACCTGTCCCTATTCCAGCGCCGCCCGTTTGCACTTTACATTTTAAATAGCGCTTTTGTTTCCATTACTTCAACATTGCTGTGTTTAGCAGTAGGCGCTCCCGCAGCTTACGCTTTAGCCCGGTTGCGGCTGTGGGGGGAGAGAATCATCCTGGCAACTGTGACGATAGTTACCCTATTTCCGGCGGTGCTGCTATTTTTAGGACTTCTAGAAATTGTCAAAGCTTTGGGTTTAGGGAATAATTATTTAGCATTAATTATTCCTTACACCGCTATCAATCTACCGCTGACAATTTTGGTGATGCGGAGTTTCTTTCAACAGTTGCCAAAAGATTTGGAAGACGCGGCTAAAGTAGACGGATACAACACTTTCCAAATGCTGTGGCAAATCGTGCTACCGATGACATTTCCAGCTTTAGTCACAACTGGAATTTTGACATTTATTTCAGCTTGGAACGAGTTTATATTTGCACTAACATTTATGACTCGCGAATCTATAAAAACCATTCCCGTCGCAACGGCTCAACTTAGCGGGGTGTCAGTATTTGAGATTCCTTACGGGCCGATCGCCGCAGCCACCGTTTTGGGAACATTACCCTTAGTTTTCCTGGTTTTAGTATTCCAGCGGCGCATCGTTCAAGGTTTAACTGCGGGGGCGGTAAAAGGATAGTTGAGAACTCCTTCCTAGGCTCAGCCTGGGAACCGATATCTAGAGGCTCTGCCTCGCTTTTTAAACAGGAAAATTGGAGGCAGAGCCTCCGGATATGCGTGACCAGGCAGAGCCTGGTAACGAGTAAACAATCAACAGTCAACAGTCAACAGTCAACACTTTAAAAATCATGGCAAAACTGCAACTAAAAAACCTCAATAAAACCTACAGCCCTAAAGTAGTGCCCGTAAAAGACATTAGCTTAGATGTCAGCGAGGGCGAATTTCTGACTTTGCTGGGACCCTCGGGATGCGGAAAATCTACGACACTCAGGTTAATTGCAGGGTTGGAACAGCCAACTAGAGGCGAGATTAGAATTGGCGATCGCGATGTCACTTATCTCAGGCCGGGCGATCGCGATATTGCAATGGTTTTTCAAAGTTACGCGCTTTATCCGCACATGACAGTATACGAGAATATGGCATCGAGCCTCAAACTTCGCAAAATCCCCTCCAGCGAAATCAACCGATTAGTGACAGAAGTTGCAACATCCCTCGGATTGACGGAATTAATCGATCGCAAACCCGGAAAACTATCAGGCGGACAGCGACAGCGAGTAGCCCTCGGCCGCGCATTAGTGCGCCAACCGGAAGTATTTTTGCTAGACGAACCTTTGAGCAATCTCGACGCATTATTGCGGGAAAAAGTTAGGGCAGAACTCAAACAATTATTTTCCTCCCAAAAAGCTCCTGTAGTGTACGTCACTCACGACCAAACCGAAGCAATGACGCTTTCTACAAAGGTCGCAGTTCTCAACAGCGGCAACGTGCAGCAGCTCGATCCGCCACACTTAATTTATACCCGTCCTGCAAATCAGTTTGTAGCCGGTTTTGTGGGCAGCCCGCAAATGAATTTGCTCGTGCTTAAATGCCAGGGAAATTTTGCTAAGTTGGGGGATTTTCGAGTTCCACTCCCAAATATGCCGACTGTGCCGCCAGAAATTGTTTTAGGAATTCGCCCTGAACACGTCGGCTTTGCAGATGCTGAGGCCGGCAATATGCCGGGCCCAGACGCCATTAAAGGTGAGGTTTATTTAGTGGAAAACTTGGGAATGCAAAATTTAGTTAGCGTCCGAGTTAAAGGCGTGGACTCAGTAACGGTGCGGGCTTTGCTGCCCAATGACCGCCACTGGAATTCAGAAATTGTAGAGCTGGTTTTCCCGCCTCAGTTGCTGCACTGGTTTGACGTGAAAACGGGCGATCGCTTGCAATAAGAATTTGCCCTGCATAGCATGATTGATTAGAAATGGTCTAACCCTGTGCTGAAAAATATTTTTTTTGCTTATAACTAAGTTATGACTTTAGTTAGAGGTAGAACTCTTTGGCTGCTGTTAAGGTGATATTCATGTGTGAAAAAGCTAATTGGCTGACACATAGGTTGCGTGTTTACCAGATTTTATCGCTAACCTATAACTCTATTTTATGTGGTTAATGGCAAGTTGAAGCTAAGTTGGCTTTCCCTCGCGTTAGCTGCTGATGTTGGAGCAAGTCAATTAGTAGATGAAAAAATGTTGAAAATTATCACCAATCAACTTAGGGAGTATGACCGAGATGAATTTGATTTCCACAGCCATTGCTCGCATTAGTTCCCTGCTTAAGGGCTTTCAAATCAAGAGTTTTTTGAGTGTTGTCCTAGTCGGTTTTCTGCTTCTGACAACAAATGTTGATTCGGCGCGCAGCAACCAAGGTTTTGGCGGGCAAGCCAGCTCAAAGGCAGATCTAAACAATTCTGAAAGACCCCAAACAACGCGGGAATGGAGGCAAGAAGCTCGCGAAACGTCAGACTCTCCGGGCGAACGAGTTCAGAAGATTGGTCAAGAGGCAGGAGCAGCCGTGAAAGAATTCGGTGAGATGTACCAAGACACTGCTAAGAGAAGTGTCCGCGACTTAAAGGATAAGTAGGTCCAGCTAAAAAAATCTAACACTGAGAAACCTGATTGCTGTAGGGGCAGCCTCAAGAGTGTTCGCCCTGGCGGGTTTCTCAAGGCGTGAACAGTTTGACGTTTAAATAGGTTGAGCTACTTAATACGGCAGAGACAATCAAGTAGGCGAACATAAATAAACTAAGGCTGACGTTCAAAAACCCGGTTTCTCATGTGAAACTGGGTTTTTGAGTAGGAAGCTTTTTATGTTAAATTAAATCAAAGTCGCGTTAAAAACCCCTTCATAAGACTCGGCGGTTGAAACTGAGATATTGCAAAATTCTCAATCAGCATTTCAAGGGCGTTGCTCAGAGCAACGGCCCACAATAAAATTGAACTATGAGTGGAACACGCCGGAAAGCTGGTTCATGAAAATGGTGCTCTTGGGTCAGTTAAAACCGCTTTTCACCTCAAACTCGTGTGTGGCTTCGATCGCCCCTGGAATGCGAGTTCGAGGTCAAACTACACAAACTTTTGTTCCTCTCGCTTGAGACTAAGAAATAAGCGGTAAGGCACTTAGGTTGCACCCTACACATAGAAGTTCCGCGTAATTCCTGATGAATAAACATTTTAACAGTCTTTGCTTGACCGGCCTGCTGTTCATCCTGCCCGTTTGTCCGGCAACAATTGCCCGCGCTCAACTTCCCGAAACTTCGGATACTAAGGCCAAGCAAACAAATCTCCTCAAAGATGAACTGTATTTTGGGTTAACTAAACCGGGAGGCGAAACAATTTCTGAAGCAGAATGGCAGGAGTTTGTCAGCGCAGTTATTACCCCTCGCTTTCGGGAAGGGCTAACGGTATTAGACGGATCGGGGCAATTTCTCAACACCTCGGGAATTCTGATTCGAGAAAACTCTAAAATAGTTATTTTGATTTATGAAAGTAGCCTGGAAAAAAATCAAGCTATTAATGAAATTATCGAAACTTACAAGCGCACTTTCCAACAAGAATCTGTGTTGCGGGCTACCAGCGAAGTTAAGGTTTCTTTCTGATGCGGTTATCCAATCAAGTGTATTTATGATATTATTTGTGCTGAGCAAGGTCATACCCTCAAAGATGAGTAGGGTGCTGGTGCAAGAAAAATCATAATTTTTGGGTATCGATCGCACACTGCAACAAGTCGTTAGAAAAACCTGCCCGGGAGAAAACAAAAACATGACGAACGACGGCAACCAAAAAGCTGAACCGCCGGAAAGCGATGATTCAAAAGATTTGGACGGTATGGCGAAAGCTTTTCTTGTGAGCGTGGCTTGGTCTTACGCAGAGGCATTGGAGCGAACGAAACGATCGCAAAATCCACAGGAAGCAGCGCCGGAATCTCCGACAGAACAAGTCGAACGCGATCCTGAAAAAAATTAATGAAAGACTATTAATGCGATCGATTTGCCAAACTATCTGTGCGATCGAATGCAATAGTCAGTTCGCTGTTTTGAGTTAAGAACAATCAACTCAGAACAGCGAACTGTGCAGCTAAAAGCGGATTTGTATTGGATTTTACAATAAAAAACTGAAAGCCCCGTGACCCTTCCCCAAGCTCAGGAAAAGCTTTAGTCCGGTGATGACAACTGCGTTGCAGGTGTGAACCTCAAGCTATATCTATTCTTAAAAGAGATTTAAACTAAACAAAGTACGGTTTTACCGCTACAGTGTACAAAACAAATAACTAATTTTTAGATCGGTCTCATGTCTAATTCAAAAATGATTGGCAAAGCGATCGCAGGTGGCCTTTGCTTCGGCATCCTCGCCAGCTTCAACGCTTCACACGGCCCCGCATCCGCAGCAGCACCAATAATTGCCCAAGAAACAGCAGCCCCGGCCGCTAGCAGCATCGACAAGCAACTCCTAGGCCAATGGCAAGGCACAGTCCCCTCCGGTCAGTCTTTCACCTTCGTCTTTGCCCCAGAAGGCAAATTGTTTCTCATGGCTAAAGGCCCGGACGGAGCCGCCCGGGCCAAAGAAATGAGGTACAAAGTTAATCTCGGTGAAAAACCGATGCACATTGATGTCGGTCTCAGCAGCACAGAAACCGTTCAGACTGTTTTTGAGTTGACTCCCGAAGGTCAAATGCGCCTTCAGTTGCAAGGCACCAATCCCGGAGAGGCGAGACCTAATTCCTTAAACGAACAGGCAACCGTGTTTAAAAAGGTCTCCGAGGCCACTGCACTGCCTGCTGACACTCAAGTCATCGGTTTTTGAGGAAAATTATTGGCAGCCAGAAGGCACTCCAGTAGTTCTGAGTTTTGAGTTTTAAGTTATAAACCATTTAAAATTCAAAACTCATCCACGGCGAAGCGTTGCGAGGAATGTTAGCTTTCGCCGTCGGTTATGCAAAGCAATCTTAAAATCTTCCTACTGCCTTCTGCCTTCAACAGGCCCTGCTACAATCCACTTAATCTCCATTTAACTGCCATAGACCTCCATGAGTGAAACCGTCCTAGAAGTTCGCAACCTGCGGGTTCAATTTCAATCTGCGGACGCAGGCGATGCGTCTGCAACCGTCAAAGCGGTTGACGGCATTTCGTTTGAGGTCAAGCGAGGGCAAACTCTGGGCATCGTGGGAGAGTCGGGGTCGGGAAAATCGGTAACATCCCTCGCTGTTATGGGTTTGCTGTCGAGTTCGTCAACGAAAATCGACGGCGAAATTTGGTTTTATTCGACAAAAGACGGTGCTAGCAAGGGGCCTGTGAATCTGCTGGAAATGCCGGACAGGGAAAAACAAACATACCGGGGCAGCCAGATTGCGACGATTTTTCAAGAGCCGATGAGTTCGCTAAATCCAGTTTATACGATCGGATTTCAACTCACAGAAGCCATTTGTTTGCACCAACAGGTGTCGCAGACAGAAGCGCGGCGCCAAGCTGCTTCTCTGCTGCAAGAAGTGAAGCTGCTACCGGGCGACGATGAACTCAGGCAGCGGTGTTTGGCTTTGCGGCAAGAGCATTCCCGGGCTGCTGCGGGGAATCAAGCAGTTATAGAGGACGATCGCGATTTGATGCAGCTCGTCAACGGCCAAAAACAAGCTATGCTCGATCGCTATCCCCACGAACTCTCAGGCGGTCAAATCCAGCGCGTGATGATTGCAATGGCCATTTCTTGCAATCCAACTTTATTAATTGCTGATGAACCTACCACGGCTTTGGACGTAACCGTGCAGGCAACAATCTTAGCTTTGCTGCGGGAGTTGCGGGACTCTAGAGGCATGGCAATGATTTTTATTACCCACGATTTGGGCGTCATTGCTGAAATTGGCGATACGGTGGCGGTGATGTACCGAGGCAAGATTGTTGAGTGCGGTGCGATCGAACAAATTTTTAGCAATCCCCAACATCCTTACACAAAAGGTTTATTAGCTTGCCGCCCAACTCTCGATCGGCAACTGCGCCGCTTGCCGACAGTTTCCGATTTTATGGATGTCACCACAAATGCTAGCGGCGAATTAGTAATTGTCGAGAAAAATGCCGATTTAGACGGCGACAGCAGCGGGGGAAATCCCGCTTTTGCAACAGGAAAACCGCCTCGGCTGCCGCATATTTCCGGCCCTTTGCTAGCTGTTGATAACTTGCGAGTCGGTTTTCCGGTGCAGGGAATGTTTGGCGAAACTAAACGCTTGTTTATGGCGGTAAACGATATTTCTTTTGAGGTTTACCCGGGCGAGACTTTGGGTTTGGTGGGCGAGTCTGGCTGCGGCAAATCAACTTTGGCGAGAGCTTTGCTGCAATTAATTCCGGTGGCCAGCGGTAAAGTGTTTTTTGAAGGCCAAGAAATTACGCCTCCTGCGAAAAGTAGTTCGGCAGCGCAGTGGATGGCTAATTATCGGATGCAAAAAGAGTACGATCGCAAATTGCGGTGGCTGCGGCGCGATATGCAAATTATTTTTCAAGATCCTTTTAGTTCTCTCGATCCGCGCCTAAATGTTGGGGATGCGGTGATGGAACCGATGGTGATTCACCGCTTTGGTAAGAACCAGAAAGAACAGCGCGATCGCGCGGCTTATTTGTTGGAGAGAGTGGGTTTAAATCCCGATTTTATGCGCCGCTACCCTCACGAGTTTTCGGGCGGACAGCGGCAGCGAATTTGTATTGCTAGAGCTTTGGCTTTGAATCCTAAGTTTATTATTTGCGATGAGTCGGTTTCGGCATTAGATGTGTCCGTGCAGGCGCAAGTTTTAAATTTGCTGAAGGAGTTGCAAACAGAGTTTGGACTGACTTATATTTTTATTTCTCACGATTTGAGCGTGGTCAAGTTTATGAGCGATCGCGCGATCGTCATGAACAAAGGTAAAATCGAAGAAATTGGCACTGCCGAGCGCATTTACCGCCAACCGCAACAAGCTTACACGCGGCAACTTATAGCTTCTATTCCAGCAGGGAATTTGGAGCGAATTCGGCAACAGCAACTAGGTCGCCAAGCTGCTTGGCCCCCATCGCCTGCGGATGAATCGAAACAGGTTTGATCTCTAGTGTTTGTTTTAAACTGGTATCAATTACCCATTGCCCGTTAGCAATTACCAATTACTAATTAGCCATTACGCGCGAACCTCTCGGTCAACGAAAAACTGCTACGAAGATTTTTTTCATTTTATCTTCACAAATTAGCAGTTTATTTTTATTTGAAATTCATAATTTATGGTCAAATTCAACCTGCTTGAACTTGACTCATATTCCGGGTTTTTCAACCCACAGCCAGGGCGCTCCGCGCAGTATTTTCCTAAATCAAACCCAGTTATTTCTACACAAAAAAAGTTGGGTATAACACGCTAGTCTAACGCGGTAAGCAGCTTCAGGGGCAGCCTACATAATTAGGTTCTGCACCTAGGAGTGCGAGTTTCTGCGCCCAAGACTAGCTAAATTAGGCCAAATGTCCAATGCCTAACAGCAATATCTAAGGCAGTATTATAGATAAACTCTCTCTCTGAGTCGGAAAAATTATAAAATGTGCACCCCAGCTAAAAAGAGATTGCTCGCTACTGCCGTAAATACACTTAGTTATCGGGTGGTTTTGCGTAAATTTACGTATATTCTTAAATGCTAGAGCTTGCCAAGAAGGAAATTTTTACAATATTTCAACCTCTTTATTGTAATTTTTAAATCAGGAAAAGTCCAAGTTAATATCGAGTCAAAAAATGAAACACTCACTTCAACTCGAAGCCTCAAAAAACGCTAAAGTGTTTAACTTACTGCCAGGGTTTTTAATAAAAATCCGAGAAGCCTTCACTAGAATACAAAAGGTAGAAAGCAGAAAGCAGGATGAAAAAACCAGATTAGCGACGATCGCCCCTAGCAGTGTATTCTCAATTTTGATAATTGTACTGCTTGTCTTAAACGGGTTGCTCGTAGCTGGCAGCGCTGATAATTTCTACGATAGCCAACTCGCCCTGGGATTTTTGGGAGTAGCAAATATTGTCTTTTTGGGGGTATCGGCGCGCTCAAACGCCTCTTGGGTCCTAGCGCGCAACGATCGCCCATCCACCGAACCCAACGGAAGTGATCGCTTTTTTAGCCTCTCGCTAGATATGCTGTGCGTCCTTAGTTTTGACGGTTATGTAACACTCATCAACCCAGCAGCAGAAAAAATGCTCGGCTATGCACCAAGAGAAATGATTGGCGAACTATTCCTTGAATTCGTGCATCCAGACGATCGCGAAGCTACTTTAAAAGAAGCTGAAAGTATTGCTGCGGGGAATAATACCGTTGGGTTTGAAAACCGCTGGCGCTGTCGAAACGGGTCTTACAAGTGGATAGCTTGGACTGCTACCCGTTTCTGCGAGGAAGAATTGATCTATGGTGTCGGCCGCGACATTACCGCTCACAAACAAGCAGAAGCAGCGCTGCAAGAGAGTCAGCGTTTTGTTGAGCGAATTGCCAATACCAGTCCGAATCTTCTCTATGTTTACGACGAAACCGAGCAGCGAAATGTCTACAGCAACCGCGAAATCGCTGACACCCTCGGCTATACCCCCGAAGAAGTTAAAAAAATGGGTAGCAGTCTGTTACCTACGATTATCCACCCTGAGGATTTAGCTAAATTTCCCGAATATTGGCAGCAATTAGAAAATGCTCCCGACGGCGAAGTTATTGAGTACGAATATCGGGTACGCGATCGACAGAATTGTTGGCACTGGTTAGTCAGCCGGAATATAGTATTTAGCAGAACAAAGGAGGGAAAAATTCAGCAGCGTCTCGGTGCTGCTACGGACATTACAGAGCGCAAAAGAGCAGAACAAGCTTTAGCAGAACAACTTAAACTTTCTGTATTTACAGCAGATGTGGGAATTGCTCTGACTCAAAACCAGACTTTGTTTGCAACTTTGCAATATTGCGCCGATGCAGTTATGCGCCATTTGGATGCTGCCTTTGCTCGGATTTGGACGCTGAATGAAGAAGAGAATGTATTGGAACTGGAAGCAAGCGCGGGGATATATACTGGCATTGACGGCGCTTACACCCGCATTCCTGTCGGCGAGTTCAAGATTGGTTTAATCGCCCTGGAGCGAAAACCTCACATCACTAATTCTGTGCAAGAAGATCCCCGACTCCACGACAAAGAATGGGCCTCACGAGAAGGAATGGTGGCTTTTGCTGGATATCCGCTAATTGTTGACAATCAGTTGCTGGGAGTAATAGCGATGTTTGCTCGCCAGGAGTTGAATGAATCAACACTGGTTGCTTTGGCCTCTGTAGCAGATGCGATCGCCCTGGGAATTAAGCGCAAACAAACAGAAGAAGCTCTCGCCAGACAAAAGCAAACTTTGAGGGCAATTATTGACAACGCTCCGATCTGGGTATGGATGGTAAATGCTAGCGGGCGGATGTTATTAGTTAACAAAACTTTCTGCGAAGATGTGGCTATTCCAGAGTCAAGATTTTTAGCAGCGTCTCACTATTCCGAAGTTTTGGGATTAGAACAATCTGCTAACTGCATGGCATCTGACGCGCAAGCGTGGAGCCAAGATATTCCATATTATTCTGAAGAAATTCTTCAGCTTACTGATGGTGCATATCACCAGTTGGACACAATTAAAACTCAGGTCAAAGATGATTGCGGTAACGCGATCGGCTTAATTGGCTTGGGTTTGGACGTTACACAACAAAAAGAAGCTCAACGAAAATTGCAAGCTTCGGAAGCGAGGTTCCGCAAGTTAGCGGAGCAGGAAGCGCTGCTGAACCAGCTAGCTAGCAATATCCGCGAATCTCTGGATTTAGATACTATTTTAGCAACAACCGTGCAGCAAGTTCGCGAGTTGCTGCAACTCGATCGGTGTCTGTTTTTTTGGTATTTGCCCCACGAGCCATCACCAGTTTGGGATGTGATCTCCGAGGCAAAAAATACCGATTTACACTCGCTCTTGGGTTTATATTCTGTCAATCCAACTGCTTCTCTCGCTCAGCAGATTGGGAATTTAGAAATAATTCGTATCGACGATGTTGAGGCATTAACCGATGCAGCAGAACGGGAATTTTTAAGGTATGTAGGCCTCAATTCTCTGCTGGACATTCCCGTTCAAACACAGTCGGGTAAAATTGGCGCGATCCTCTGCGGTGCTTGTAGCGGGGTGCGGCTGTGGAGAGACGAAGAAGTGGAATTATTAATGGCAGTAGGAACTCAATTGGCGATCGCAATTAATCAAGCCGAACTTTACGAAAAATCTCGCCTCGCCGCCGCCGAATCAAAAGCAACAGCAATGCAGCAAAAATTGCTCAACCAGCTAGGCAGTCAAATCCGCGCTTCTCTCGATTTAGATACTATCTTGGCGACAACTGTGCAGCAGATTCGCCACTTGCTGCAACTCGATCGCTGTCTGTTTATGTGGTATACGTCCGATGCCGAGACGGCTGCTTGGGATGTCGTCCACGAAGCTAAAAATGATGACTTGCTCCCGCTTTTGGGTTATTACCCTGCTGAGGTAACGGGGCCGCTGGCGCAAAAAATCGCTAATTTGGAAATCTATCAAATAGATGATGTTGCAGCTTTCAGCGATCCAGTAGAAAGGGAATTCTTTTTGCAGGTGGGTTACAAATCTGTCTTGAATTTGCCGATTAAGAGTGCAGGGGGTTTAACTGGAGTTGTTGGCTGCACTTCTTGCCACGAGGTGCACAGGTGGACAACAGACGAAGTGGATTTGCTATCGGCAATTTGCGATCAATTGTCGATCGCCATCAGTCAATCCGAACTCTACACTCAAAGCGTCGATTCAGCTCGGATAGCACAAGAACAAGCTGCCAAACTCGAAGTAACTCTGTGCGAACTCCAGCAAGCTCAAACTCAACTCGTGCAGGCAGAAAAAATGTCGAGTCTCGGTCAGATGGTAGCAGGAATTGCCCACGAAATCAATAACCCGGTCAGCTTTATTTTCGGCAATCTTACCTACACAGAAGAATACACCACAAACCTGATGAAACTGCTGCAAATGTATCGAAATGAATACCCAGAACCTTCTCCAGCTCTTCAGGAGGAAATAGAGGTGTTAGAAATGGACTTCTTGCTAGAGGACTTGCCGAAAATGCTGTCTTCTATGCAGATGGGAGCTACTCGCATCCGGGATATCGTGAAGAGTTTGCGGAATTTCTCTCGCCTTGATGAAGCTGACATGAAAAAGGTTAACCTTCACGAAGGCATCGACAGCACATTGATGATTTTAGAACACCGTCTGAAAGTTCAGCCCGATCGCCCAGCAATTCAAGTCGTTAAAGAATACGGACAATTGCCGCTGGTGGAGTGCTACGCCGGACTGTTGAATCAGGTGTTTATGAATATTATCGCTAACGCTATTGACGCTTTACAAGAACCGCTACAAAATCCGGGAATTATCCGCATTCGTACAGAGGTAGAAGGTACTTTCGCTCTGATTAAAATTGCTGATAACGGTGCAGGTATAACCGCTCAAGTCAAGCAGCGGATATTTGACCCGTTCTATACTACAAAACCGATCGGTTCGGGTACTGGGATGGGTTTAGCGATTTCCCACTCAATTATAGTCGAAAAACATAAAGGTGAAATCAATTGTATTTCCGCTCTAGCGAAAGGAACTGAATTTACGATTAAGATTCCGCTTAAAAGCACAAAATTTTAAAATATGTTTGTAGGAAAAGTTACTAAGGTGAGTTAGTGGGAAAAACTAGAATTTTTTGTACTAACCTTAAGATTGGCGCATCCTACAGACTACACACAGATAATAGTTATTTTACCCAAAAGTTGTAGGGTACATATTGGGTAGCCTACAACTAAAATTGATATGATATTAAAAATCTAAAATCTAAAATCTAAAATGGCATTACCTCCCGGCAGTTTCGGTTTACCCCTAATTGGCGATACAATCAACTTTTTGCAAGATTCCCAATTCGCCAAAAAACGCCACCAGC
This sequence comes from Microcoleus sp. MON2_D5, assembly GCF_036701905.1. Lineage (NCBI taxonomy): Bacteria > Bacillati > Cyanobacteriota > Cyanophyceae > Oscillatoriales > Microcoleaceae > Microcoleus > Microcoleus sp. MON2_D5. The sequence goes on along the minus strand of NZ_JAUBRM010000003.1, from coordinate 117,399 downwards.
AGTACGGGCCCATTTTCAAAAGCAGCATTTTCGGACAGCCTACCGTGTTTATGTCTGGCCAAGAGGCTAATTTGTTTGTTTTAAGCAATGACAACCAATATTTTGTTGCGACTTGGCCTGCCAGTACGAGAGCGCTTTTAGGGCCGCTTTCCTTGTCGCTGCAAACGGGTGCTAACCACCAAAATCGGCGCAAGTTGCTGTACCAAGCGTTTCAGCCGCGAGCTCTGGTCGGCTACGTCGGCGCGATGGAAAATATCACTCAGCGCTATTTGGAAAAATGGGCAAAAATGGAAACCATGACTTGGTATCCTGAACTCAGAAATTATACTTTTGATGTGGCGGCTAAGTTGTTAGTTGGGATTGATAATGGTTCGGAAACGGCCCTAGGACATAATTTTGAAACTTGGTGCTATGGTTTATTTTCGATTGCTTTAGATCTGCCTTGGACAAGGTTTGGCAAAGCTAAAAAGGGCAGGAAATTACTGTTAGCAGAACTGGAAAATATTATTCGCGAGCGCCAACAAGGAACCCCTAGTGGCAATGATGCTTTGAGTTTGCTGATTTCGGCTCGCGATGACGAGGGAAATAGTTTGAGTTTGGATGAGTTAAAAGATCAAGTGCTGTTGCTGCTGTTTGCGGGACACGACACTTTAACTTCGGCGATCGCCTCTTTTTGCCTTCTCCTAGCTCAAAATCCCGATGTGATGGCAAAAGTGCGGGCCGAACAGCAGCAGTTCCCCGCAAGTGAACCCCTAACATTGGAACAGCTCAAACAAATGACTTATTTAGAACAGGTTATGCGAGAAGTGCTGCGTTTAGTTCCACCGGTGGCAGTTATTTTTCGGACGCTAATTAATGCTTGTGAGTTCGGCGGCTATGAAATTCCCAAGGGTTGGAGCGTGCTTTCTGGGATTACTCAAACCCATCAGGATAGTCAACTTTATCCTGAACCCGATCGATTTGACCCCGATCGATTTAGCTCCGAGCGATCGGCTAAACCTTTTAGTTATGTGCCCTTTGGCGGCGGTTTGCGAGAATGTTTGGGCAAAGAATTTGCACGATTAGAGATGAAGTTGTTTGCGGCAAAGATTGTTCGGGAGTTGGAATGGGAGCTTTTACCCGATCAAGATTTGAATTTAATCGCAGTACCGACTCCGCGTCCCCGCGACGGTTTGCGAGTGAAATTTCGTCGAACAACAATGAAATAAGTAGAAGCTTCAGTTATACACCCTCCTGATTTTCCTCTTCTTCTTGAGAACAGGCTTTTCGACCTGTTCCACAAGAGATGAATTTTATTGTGGGGAGTAGGGGTTGGGCTTCTAGCCCGCCCTGAAAGCCTGATTGATAATGGTGCAATATCTCAGCCTCAATCAACATCCAATTGCATCGGCCCCAAATACTTAGTTAAATAAGGCGAAAACACCTCATAAATCAGCGTCAGGGGCTTCCCGTGATGCCAAAACAAATAGTGTCGCCCCCAAAAAGGGCCCGACTCTTCAAACGCTGATTCCAAAGCAGGCGAATCACCGCAATAAATGCCCTGCACATCGCGATACAATTCTGTCCGCAGTCTCGCTAAACTGGCCCAAATTGGCAAAGATTTATTTTGTAAATATTCATCTACGTGGCTCGCTTCCCACCAAGAAGTTGCATAGGCTAAGCGCTGTCCCGAAGCAGTCCGCAGCCACACTTGGCGGCGCAGGCGCGGCCCCGGAACGGCGACAATTTGCTGGGGCGCGCCGTCTGCGTCTTCACCCACTAAAGACATATCGATCACATCTACTTCAGTGGGTTCCCCTGTCAGCAGTTGCAGGTGACGGGTGGGGGAACCGTCGCCCAAGAGCAGTATTTGCCACGCCGGTGCGAGCTTGGTGTGGGGTAAACCCTTTTGTACTGCGTCTTCTGCTCCTTCCCACAGGGGGTTGAGAGCGTGCCAGGTTCGGCTGTTTTTAGGTGTGAATGTTGCAGTCAAGGGTCTTTACAAAACTTAATTTTTTGTTTATTATAACGCTTCTTCAATTATCCACTCAAAAATTAAAAATTGATCGACCGAGGACGATCGCCCATAGGATGTCCGGTTAAATAGTTATAATACTTCTGTTCGGGATTTTTATTCTTCCTTCTTCCTTCTTCCTTCTTCCTTCCACTATATGTTACGAATAACCGAAATAAAACTCCCCCTCGATCATCCTGAAGATGCGATCGCTAGCGCCATTCTCAAAAAGCTGCAAATTCCCCCCGAAGAATTACTCAGCTATTCCATCTTCAAGCGCAGCTACGATGCTCGTAAAAAAGCAGAAATCCTCCTTGTCTATATTGTGGATGTAGAGACGACACAGGAAAAGCAACTTCTCCAACGCTTCAAAAAAGATCCTCATGTAATGGTGACGCCAGACACGAATTATCGTTATGTAGCCAAAGCCCCCAGCAATTTGACGATTCGCCCCATTGTGATTGGTACAGGGCCGTGCGGTATGTTTGCGGGTCTGATGCTGGCACAAATGGGGTTTCGCCCCATCCTTTTAGAACGCGGAAAAGCAGTGCGCGATCGCACGGTTGATACCTTTGGATTTTGGAAGAAAAAAGCAGAATTCAACCCAGAATCTAACGCTCAGTTTGGCGAAGGTGGTGCGGGTACTTTTTCCGATGGCAAGCTCTACAGCCAAGTTAAAGATCCTCAGCATTATGGGCGGAAGGTGTTGACGGAACTTGTAAATGCGGGAGCTTCACCGGAAATTTTATATATTAATAAACCGCATATTGGCACGTTCAAACTGGTGGGAATTGTCCAAAGTCTTCGCGCCCAAATTGAATCATTAGGCGGAGAAATTCGGTTTCAAAGTCGTGTAGAAGATATCCAGATCGAAAATGGAAAAGTGCAGGGACTTACCCTCGCCAGCGGAGAATATATTGCTAGTAATTATATAGTTCTGGCGGTGGGACACAGCGCCCGCGATACTTTTGAAATGTTGTTTTCGCGCGGGGTTTACATTGAGGCAAAACCTTTTTCCATTGGTTTTCGGGTGGAACATCCCCAAACTATCATCGATCGCTGTCGTTTTGGCGATCGGGCCGGTCATAAGCTTTTGGGTGCCGCCGATTACAAACTGGTTCACCATTGCCAAAACAATCGTTCTGTGTATAGTTTCTGTATGTGTCCCGGTGGTTTGGTAGTGGCGGCTGCGTCAGAACCGGGGCGACTTGTCACTAATGGGATGAGTCAATATTCTCGCAATGAACGCAATGCTAACAGCGGGATTGTGGTGGGTATCACGCCGGAAGATTATCCGGGTCATCCCTTAGCCGGAATTGAGTTTCAGCGTCGCTTAGAAGAACGGGCATTTGAGTTAGGAGGTAGCACTTACAACGCCCCTGGGCAGCTTGTGGGGGATTTTTTGGCGAATCGCCCTTCCAGGGCGCTAGGCAGTGTGCAGCCGTCTTATACGCCGGGAGTTGTGATGACTGATTTGAGCGAAAGTTTGCCAGATTATGCGATCGCAGCTATCCGCGAAGCACTTCCGGCTTTTGACAAACAGATTAAAGGATTTGCGATGGATGATGCGGTTTTGACTGGGGTGGAAACGCGCACTTCTTCACCAATTCGGATTAAACGCAAGGAAGATTATCAGAGTTTGAATACAGAAGGTCTTTATCCTGCTGGGGAAGGTGCAGGATATGCGGGTGGAATCCTATCGGCTGGGATTGATGGGATTAAGGTGGCGGAGGCGGTTGCTTTGAGCATATTGCAATCTTCAAACCACAAAATTTGAGGCTGGATTTGAGGATTTTTAGATGATTTGAAGATTGCCGTCAACCGTCAACTCTCAACTGTCAACTGTTCAAACAGCAGCTAAACGCGATCGAATTTCCGTATCGGTATACTCAGGCGTCCAGCCTTCTTTGGTGGTAAAATAGCGCACCGCTTTAACTTTCCGGACTGCTGTCAAATAAAACCAGTGTTCTGTATTCGCCGGCACGTTGATAAATTCTTCCGGCTGCACTGTGAGTTCGACTTGGCTGCCGTCGGGCCGCACGAAGCCGAAAATGCCCTCACCTGCTACGATATAGCGGACTTCATCATCGGCGTGGATGTGGCACTTGCTGAATTTGGACAGCATGGTGTCGAGGTTGGGAATGTCTGGGTGCAGTACAATTAAGTCGCGATCCTGATAGCCTGCACTTTCCGACAACTGGTGAAAGTAGCCGTCGAGGGCTTGCAGCACTTGCTCTTTTTGATTGTCGTCAAGAGCATCTTTAGCTAACAAATTTTGAATTTCAGCGCTGTCACCCACTGGCCAGCGGTTGAGTTGAATGTTTAAGGAAGCGAGTTCTCGGGTAATGTCGCTTTGTTGAGTGTAGGTTGTACCGTTTTCGAGTCGCAGGATAGCCATTTTTGCACGTTCCAATTTTTGGGTGAGGCGATACACAGGCACTGTGAAAGATGTTTGTCGATCGCGCCTGTACCATAATCACAATTTTAACGCTAATTTGAACAGGCAAGATGCCTGTTCCACAACAGTTCAATATTTGTCGCGATAATATTGATAAGTCAGGCCCCAGCTAGCACCAGCAGCGATCGGCAACACTGAAATATTTTAGATGTAATTTTTGCAACAACCATGCCTACTTATACTGGAATTTCTAGCGAAGCTTTTCAACATCCCCTCGATCGCCAAGCCGAGGCAGCATTGCGGAGCGTGCCTGGATTTGACTTAATTGCCAGCAAATTTGTAGAATTTGTCTACGAACGACCGCAATTCGTTTACCTAATGGGAAATAGCATTCAAGTCGGCCCACGCCAATATGCCAGCATTTATCATATATTTCGGGAGTGCGTGCAGGCTTTAGATGTTTTTCCAGAACCAGGTTTGTTTGTTTCTCAGAATCCCTCCGTTAACAGCTATGCCCTGGGGAAAAACCAGCCTTATGTAGTATTAAACACTGGTCTTTTAGATTTGTTGGACGAGGCGGAACTGCGGGTAGTCTTGGCTCACGAGTTGGGACACATTAAATGCGGCCATCCAACTTTAAATCAAATGGCGATGTGGGCGATGAGCGTCGCATCGACAATTGGCGAGATGACTTTCGGTTTGGGAAATATGGTCGGTAGCGGTTTAATTTTCGCTTTTTACGAGTGGCGGCGCAAGGCAGAATTGTCGGCGGATCGGGCGGCTTTGTTGGTAACAGATGACTTAAACAGTGTGATGAAGACGATGATGCAACTGGCGGGAGTTAGCAGTAAATATGCTGACCAATGCAGTTTGCAAGAATTTATCCGCCAGTCTGACAACTATCAAGAGCTCGATCGAGACAATCTCAACCAAGTGTATAAATTTTTACTTTACAATGGCGGCCAGGGCGTGATGCTGAGTCACCCTTTCCCAGTGGAACGCCTGCGCTATTTGCGAGACTGGGCCAGTTCCGAGGAATACCGCCAAATTAAGCGGGGGAACTACAAGCGGGCGGTAGCTGAGGGTGCGGTTGATGTGAAGTCCCAAACGCCTAACAGCGAGACGGAGGCTTTGCGCCGTCAGATTGAAGAGTTGCAGCGGGAGATCGAGAGACAAAAATCAAAGCGAAACTAAGTTTAAATTCCTCGTCCCCAGGCTGTGCCTGGGAACCAGCTAAATGTTTTGTTGAAGATTTACCGGATTTGAGGGAGGGAGAAACGTAAAAGTAAGGTAAACCAGTGAGAGACTTACTCGCAACTGGCCTCCAATCTAAAAACTGTCCCCTCCTTTCGGAAATCTGTTTGTGAGGAGGTGTAGTTTAAATCAAGAGAAGCTTATAAATCAACGGGGCTAAAAAAAATGAATATTGATACCGCAATGAATACTAACAAGCCAACTTCTAATTTTTTCGGCAATGTGGGAAAAGTCGCGATGGCTCTGACTCTTCTAGCCGCCGGCATGGCATTTACAAATCCTGGGAGAGACAAATACCTAACTTATGCTTCCGGCGTACTCCAAACCGAGTTGGAAAGCACTGTGTGCAAAGATTCTCGGGTTCCGAAAGCTTTGAGCGGCATTACAGATACTTTGATCGGCAGTTGCAAGAATTTGCTGACTTCGCAGCGGGACACGATCGAAAGCTTGCTCGACAATACAACGCAGCGTCAAAATTTAGGTGTGGTCAGTATTTACACAACTGAATTAGGCAAAAAAAGCTATCAAACGGTTGGAGCTTTTGGTAATTTTGTTACCCTGCCACCGAGTTCTGAAAATGCTCCAAATTAGACTCAAATTAAGTTCAATTGTCGAAACCGGGTTTTGTAGAAAGCCCGGTTTTTGCTTACGTAATTCTCTCTCAGTAAATCTCAATAAATTCGGAGAGCGGTAGCACATATTTTTAATGAGGCCCGCTATTAGAGACAAAATATTAAGTTTTATTAAAGAAGAAAAGTTATTGTCCCACTTAATATTAACATAAACGCTATAAAGTTTGATGTTTAACAAATAAGCAGATGGCAATGCAATTAAGTAAGGGTGAGAGATTTAATATCTCTAAAGAAGCGCCCGGTTTAAAAAAAATGGCGATCGCCCTAGGTTGGCAGGTGACAGGGGCAGGAGAAAGCTACGAGATTGATGTCTCTGCCTTTATGCTAGGTGCTGACGGCAAAATCCCTAACGATAAATATTTTATCTTTTACAATAATCTGCAATCCGGTGACAGTTCGGTACTGCAATTGATTCGGGATAAAAACAAGCGAAGTCAAGAGAATAAAACGATTTACGGCGTTATCTTAAAAAGAGTTAATCCTGAAATTGAGGAAATAACTTTTGTTGTCACTATTGACGAAGCAGAAAAAATTAATGCAAATTTTAGCAATATAAAAAATGCTTTTATCAAGATTTACAATTTGGATACAGAAAAAGAACTTGTTCGTTATGAATTAAAAGAGAATTTTTCGCGAGAGACTGCTGTAGAATTTGGTCGCTTGTATAGAAAGAATGGAGAGTGGAGATTTCAAGCGGTAGGAGCAGGATATCAGGCAGGATTGCAGAGTTTTGTGGATAAGTATTGCAGCTAAAATATGAGCGCTCGAAAAATCTCGCCGGCTAATTCTGATAGCAGCGGCACTATAACTCGCAGCAGGCGAAGAAGCAGAAGGTAAACCGCTGTGACATTAGTTAGTAGACGACAAAATCTGCTGGTAAGCATCGATGGTTTGCTGGGCGATCGCATCCCAGTTATAATGCTTTTTGGCATACTCTTTGCCGTTCAATCCCCGCCGTTGGCGTTCCTGTGGATTCAGAAGTGCAGATTTAATTGAATTGGCGATCGCCCCTACTTCCAAAGGTTCCACCCAACCAGCTTCTGCTTGCTGTATGTCTTCGGCAATATGTATGCGATCGGAAATGGCGACAGGTACACCCGCAGCCATCGCTTCTGCTACAGCAATGCCAAAGTTTTCGTAATAAGAAGGCAAGACAAATAAGTCGGCGTTTGTCAACAGTTCACTTTTTAAATCGCCGCTCACAAAGCCAGTTATTGTTGTGTATTGTGCTAAGATTGAATTCTGAATTTGTACTTTAATTTTTGTTTCATAAGCAGCATCTTGGGGATTTGAGCCTGCTAAAATAAACTTAAAATTTATTCCCGCTGCCAAAATACTTTCTAATGCTGTAATTAGCAAGTCAAGCCCTTTTTTAGGTTCAATTCGCGACATAAATAAGATAATTGGCACTTGAGATTCGGGCAATCTCTTAGGAAACAAACCTGCTGTCACCCCCAATGGAATCACCAGATCCAGTGGCCCAGGCATCTTGCCTGGGAAGTCCAAATCCCGTGGCACAGGCATCTTGCCTGTGCAGTCCAAACCAAATCTTTCTGAGATTTTAGCCTCTTCTTTACTTGTGAAATGAATGGCGGCCGCCCCTGCTAAATTAGGGCGTTCTAAAACTGCTGCATAAATCTGTTTTAAGCGCTTTTTTTTCTGCAAATCGGCGGGGTCAAGCATACCGCAGGGACGGATAATATACGGTAAGTGGCGATATCTAGCAATTGTGGCAGCAAAGGTAGTTACCGGTGAGAAAAGAGCGTGAATGTGGGCCAGGTCAAATTGTCGCGCATTTTCATTCAACCACTGCAATAACGAGAATGAAAATTTATATCGGCGCCAGGGATAACAGCGGAAATAAATAATCTGATAGCCGTTTTGTTGTATTGGTTGATTTAAGGGGACATCTAAGGGATGTTGACCGATATCTCCGTTAGAATCTGTGGTGATAATTGTGAGCTCAATACCTCGCGAAGTGAGGGCGTCCGAAAGTCCGAGTACCATTTGACTCGGCCCGCCGTAGACGAGGGAAATGGAGGGGATAATTTGGAGAATTCGCATGGGGGATAGTTCTTTCGGCGTTGCTTAATCAGGGTATGAATCAACTTTTCTCTTGATGTTACAAAACTCACCCTTCGAGGGCTTATAGCAATTCCGAAATTTTCCATTCATACCCTGATTAAGCAACACCAAAGAATATCAAGTGAGAGATAAACGCAGTCTAATGAGGCATTTAATTTTGGTATTTTGTGCCTACACTTTTATCCTCTGGCATACCTTAATCGGAGGATTAAGACGTAGATGGGCAAATAAACCTTTAAACACCTTTACGGAAGCGCTTGAAGCATTTCGGACAGCAATATCTTTTAGGTTTGTCAAGTGGCTGAATGAAAATTGGGACGTATTCTCTGCTTACAAAGCTAATTTGGGCTTTATTTGGGCTTGAAATTTGTTTAAGTCCCGTTAAAAATATCCCTCTAGAAGTACGGTCTCAATATCCAGAAATTGAGTGGGAAAAAATCACCGGACTCAGAAATATCCTTATTTTTTCAGACATTAGATATAAATATGCTCAAATCTGTCATCTTTAAGATATAGATTTATGGTGAGTGTTTATTCCTTTTCTAAGCTATTTGTATTTTAGATAACAAATTCTAAAAGAATAAGCCTGAATAATATATTTGCTTTGATCTAGATGGATCAGGGGATTACAGACATTTACCATAAAAAAGCAAGCTATGCCGAATCGACGTGATTTTCTTCTTGGTGGGACTGTAGCTGCGGCTGCGACCTTGTTACCAAGTAAATTGACTGCTCAAACTCCAACCAATCGATCGGAAATGGCAGCTTTACAGGAAGGATATGTGGGACAGTATCAGGGTGGTGTGTACTTACTGCCAGCCAATGATGAGACAGTCCAATGGGGTTGGTTTAATAATGCAGAGACACCCCGCGCTCGGATTAAATCAGGGGACACCGTTGTCATGGAAACCATGATGGCTTCCATGAATCAAGTTTTGCCGGGGGTATCGATCGAAGAAATTACTAGACTGCGGGTAAATAATCCCGGTCGTGGACCCCATACGATTACAGGGCCGATCTTTGTAGAGGGCGCAGCACCCGGAGATACTCTCAAAGTCAAAATTAATCGGATTGTGCCTCGTTCCTATGGCTCGAACTGGAACCTGCCGGGTAATCTTGCCCTAGGGCAATTCCCAACTAGCTTCCCTGAACCCCAAGTAAAACATTTCTTCCTTGACCTCAAGCGTGGGGTTACAGAATTTTTGCCGGGGATTGAATTACCTGTGCGTCCGTTTCCCGGTATTCTTGGGGTGGCGAGGGCTGAAAGTGGACAATATAGCACCGTACCCCCTGGACCTTTTGGCGGAAACCTCGACTGTAGAGAATTAGTAGAAGGCACAACGATTTACTTACCAGTGTTTGTGGATGGAGCTTTATTGTGGTCTGGGGATTCCCATGCGGTGCAAGGTAATGGTGAGATTAATTTAACAGCGATCGAGTCTGCCTTTAATGAACTGAACCTGACTGTAGAAGTAATTAAGGGTAAACGCCTGACTTGGCCACGGATTGAGTCAGATACTCATTGGATAACGATGGGTTATGATCGAGACCTCAATATTGCGATCAATATTCTGGAAGAAGAAACCCTAAAATTTCTTGCTGAATCTAAAGGCTTAAACAGTAATGAAGCTCGTCAATACATGGCAAACTACGGTGATTGTCGAGTAGCAGAGGTGGTCAATCAACTAAAAGGGGTCTATTGTATGTTACCGAAACAACCAACTCCAGTCCTTGCCCCTAACCCTACCACTGATACCTCAGATAGTTTTGTCACCCATGCCATCGATGGTGATGCAATGCAGGCTATGAACATGGCGGCCATGAGTCTAATTGAGAGAATGCAGACCCTAAAAGGACTTGTACCCCTTGATGCCTATTCCCTTGCCAGTTTAGCCATGGATGCACGGATTGGCAAAATAGAGCCGGGAGCAAAACATCTACATTGCTTGATGCCCAAGTCTCTCTGGGTCAGAAGTTAACAGCAGTTTGCGTTCAGATAAGTGGTGGTGCGATCCCCCTAAATCCCCTTATGTCCTTTGGACAGGCTACGCCAACAAAAGGGGGACTTGAAGATCATTAACTTGGCTTACCAGAATTAAATTTGCTGGGCGTTGCTTAATCAGGGTATGAATCAACTTTTCCCTTGATGTTACAAAACTCACCCTTCGAGGGCTTATAGCAATTCCGAAATTTTCCATTCATACCCTGATTAAGCAACACCGGCTTAAGAGCCCGTCGAAAAAATCCCGCTGGGAGCTTTAGGCGGGGATAGCATAATTTCCCACTCACTCCAAAACCTTGTTCTAGGCGGGGATACTAAATTTTCCTAGTCTAGGACTTAAAACTGCTATCTCTTCATCAAAATATCAGTATGTCCCAGCCCAGAGCTTAAACCGCTACAGCTACGTCAGCATACTTCCATCTCGTGAGTGATACCCGGTAATCATAAAAAAGAAAAATAAACACTATATAATTTGCAATTTCAAAAATTACCCCAAAAAATTAGGTCAAGCAGCCGATGAAATTTTTCGAGTGGCAGCTTGTCCGCTGTAGAGTTTGCTGTAAGTTTAAGGGGCTGCGTCGGACAAGTTGACGCCGAAAAATTAGCGCAGCGGTCATCGGTTGCGGCGTGAGTGGCGGGCGTTCTTCCCAAGTTGTGGATTTAACGTAAAAGCTTCGAGAACGTTCGACGCCAAAATTTTACCGAAGGGGTGCAGTTGCACCGGAGCTAATGTGTCCCGTACTTCGTTAATCACTGCCGTTTCCATAAATGGTTGATGTCTCTATCTGACCATTCCTATAAATCGGTGTGAAGAGTTTAGTCAGCCATTTCTATAAATTGTCGATTAGACACAAAAATTTACAGCCAACCATTGACTAGGGGCTAAAATACTGTAATTTTAATTTTAAAGAAAATGTTGCGTGGCTGAGCGGTGCTAGTCACACCGAACAAGTCATGACTTCCCCAAACCATTTTATTAAAGGGATGAATTTATATGTCTTCATGGCAACTAGTTTCTGGAAATCTGACGCAAATATCCGTTGGTTCTGCGTCTCATATCTGGGGAGTTGATAGATATACCGTCTACCAGCGCGTAAATAATGCTTGGCGACAAGAAATTGGTGCGGTGGCAACATACGTTTCAGTTGGAGCAGACAGCACGGTTTGGGGTCTCAGTCTTCAGGATATTCCTCATTGGTATTTAGCACCTACATGGCACACACTTGGTGGACAGGCGATGAACCAAATATCCATTGGTTCTAAGTCTCATATTTGGGGGGTTGATAAATATTACTGCGCCTGCCAACTTGTAAAGAATACTTGGCAACAAATACGAATGACTCCTCAAATCAAACAGGTTTCAGTTGGAGCAGACGGCACGGTTTGGTGTGTTAGTTATCAGAATATTGTTTTCCAGTATGCTGGGAATGGTCAATTCCAGCAAATTGATGGAAAGCTGAAGCTAATATCCGTTGGTTCTGCGTCTCATATCTGGGGGCTTGATGCAAGTAACGCAATCTACCAACGTGTAAATAATGCTTGGCAAAGGGTTCCCGGCTCACTAGGATACATTTCAGTTGGAGCAGACGGCACGGTTTGGGGTCTGAATGCTAACAATGAGATTTTTGTTTATACTCACCATCCTGCTACGCCGACAACTAAATAATTTCAAGTATCAACTACCTCGATTAATATGGCATTGGATTTACTAATAAGCTGACGAAAGAGAGTTTCTATAATTTTATGCAATCAAAAACAATTGTCAAGTGGCTCACTGAATGACTGGACAAATAGGTATTTTCTTGCCCTGGTATTGGAACCGCTACAACTCCATCAGCATAAAAACATATCCTGACCTAGAGCCTGGAACTGCTAATGCTAAGGTCATCAAATAGTGTCAAGCGCGTGACACACGGGTTTAGGTGTCTTCAGCCGGACGGGCAGTCGGCTATTTTTCCGACGGTCTTCTAAATTTTTCACTTCAGCAAAGACTTAACAGCCCGTCGGAAAAATCCCGCTAGGGTTTAGGCGCGGAAAGGAGTATTTTCCAGCCTAGAGCTTATAACCCTTGCTGCTACATCAGGATACTGCAATATCCTATTTAGACTTAGAAACTGTTACAAATTCCTCAGCTATTCATATATTTTCAGCCTGGGCAGTTGTCTGAGTGCATCTGGGATGGAGGCAATTTGATTGCCACGGAGGTCAAGCGTTCTCAGATTGGACAGTTGCCCCATCGTTTCTGGAATGGAGGTAATCTGATTGCTACGGAGGTCAAGCGTTTCCAGCTCGGATAGTTGCCCGATCATTTCTGGAATGGAGGTAATCTCGTTTTCACTGAAGTCAAGTATTTTCAGCCTCGGCAATTGCCCTAGCTCCTCTGGGATGGAGCTAATTCGATTTTTAGCGAGGTAAAGCCATGCCAGACGGGACAGTTGCCCGAGTCCCTCTGGGAGCGAGGTAATCTGATTGTCACTGAGGTTAAGATCTATCAGATTCGACAGTTGCCAGAACACTTCTGGGATTTGGGTAATTTGATTGCCCTTGAGGTTAAGCCCTGTCAGATTGGACAATTGCCAGAGCACTTCGGGGAGGGAGCTAATTTGATTTTCGCTGAGATAAAGCCGTCTCAGATGGGGCAGTTGCCCGAGTCCCTCTGGAAGCGAGGTAATCTGATTGTCACTGAGGTCAAGGCATTCCAGACGGGACAGTTGCCCGAGCCCCTCTGGGATTTGGGTAATCTGATTGTCACTGAGGTTAAGGTATTCCAGATTGGACAGTTGCCCGAGCCTCTCTGGGATAGAGAGAATTTCATTGCCATTAAGGAAAAGATGTCTCAGCTTGGACAGTTGCCCTAGCGCTTCTGGAATTTGGGTAATCTGATTGTTACGGAGGTCAAGCCAATCTAGATTGGAGAGCTGGCTGAGCGCTTTTGGGATTTGGGTAATCTGATTGTTACGGAGATAAAGCGTTCTCAGGTTGGACAGTTGCCCGAGCGTTTCTGGGATGGAGGTAATCTGATTGTCACTGAGGTCAAGCGTTTCCAGCTTAGACAGTTGCCCGAGCGCTTCTGGGATAGAGGTAATCGGATTGTCATAGAGGTAAAGCGTTCTCAGGTTGGACAGTTGTCCCAGCGCTTCTGGGATGGAGGTAATCTGATTGCTCTTGAGGTGAAGCAGTGTCAGCTCGGACAGTTGTCCCAGCGCTTCTGGGATAGAGGTAATCTGATTGCCACCGAGGTCAAGCGATGTCAGATTCGACAGTTGTCCGATCACTTCTGGGATTTGGGTAATCTGATTGCCACCGAGGCTAAGTAATATCAGATTCGACAGTTGTCCGATCACTTTTGGGATTTGGGTAATCTGATTGTCACTGAGGACAAGCGCTTTCAGATTCGACAGTTGCCCGAGCGCTTCTGGGAGTTGAGTAATCTGATTGTCATTGAGGTAAAGACATTCCAAATTGGACAGTTGCCCGAGCATTTCTGGGATTTGGGTAATCTGATTGCATCTGAGATCCAGCTCTGTCAGATGGGACAATTGCCCAACTGCTTCTGAGACTTGGGTAATCTTATTGTCACGGAGGTCAAGGCATTCCAGATGGGGCAGTTGCCCGAGTCCCTCTGGGATAGAGGTAATCTTATTGCCTCCGAGAGCAAGCCATTTCAGATGCGTACACTTGACAATTTCTGGTGGCAATTCTTCCAACTCGAAACAAAATAAATACAGCTTCCAAGATTTTTTCTCAGCTGCCCACTCAATTTGCCGCACTGCTTCCTCTCGCGTCATGTCCTTTGTCTCTCAGTAATTGTATTTACCCCATTTAAAACCCTATAACCATTACATCTCGGTCAGCATAGAGGTATATCCTGAGCCAGAGCCTGAAATTGCCAAGGTCATTAAATAGTGTCAAGCGCGTGACACACGGTCTTAAGTGTCCTTAGCTGGACGGGCAGGCGGCTATTTTTCCGACGGTCTTTTAATTTTTTTCACTTCGGCAAAGACTTAACAGCCCGTCGAAAAAATCCCGCTAGGGTTTAGGCGGGGAAAGGGCAATATCCCCACCTACGACTCGAAACGGGTACGGCTGGGTCAGGATACAAAAGTTTCTAATTTTTATTTGACTCTCGAGCTTTTAGAAGTGGGGTGTCATTTCCAGGCAATAGTGTATTAAGTATCTTGGCAAACAAACCAGCCCCAACAATGTAGCTTTCGATAAAAAAGCTATATTGTTGGGGAGATATAAAGCCTAGAAGATAGTTGAAACTATCACCCTGGGTTTATGTAATCTTCTGCCGAGAGTCCATCACACGAAAAAGGGGTAACCAGAGAGCGTAATTCAAGAGCTTCATCCCTCAATGTGTCAATTTATATAAAAACTGTCCGGACTATTGAATGAGGAGTTGGAGATTTTGAATGTTGAGGCGCGGGGTTGGAGGAAACAATTGCTGAGAATGTAGCAATGCTTTTAGAACAAAACTTTTAGAGATAAGGCATTGCAGGAAATAAGGAGAAGGAAATCAGAAACTATATGAATACAGGCAATTTTTCACTATCTATAGGGGACATTTCTGGAATTATCCAGGCGGTTGGAGTTGTTGTATCTCTCATCTATGTGGCTATACAGGTTCGAGCTAGTACGAAAGCTATAAAAGGGGCTACTTATCAATCAATTATTAGTGTGTATGCAGAAATTGAAGCCCGAATTAGCCAAGACTCAGAAGCAGCACGCATCTATCGGCTAGGTTGTGACGAGCCTGAAGCGCTAGAAAAAGATGAAGCGCTAAGGTTTAGGGAACTTGTTTGTAGCATTTTTAATTTCTATGAAAATCTCCATTATCAATATAAAAACAATTTATTAGATGAAGTTTTATGGCAAGGTTGGTCTAATTACCTGAAAATTAAACTGGAGTATCCAGGAGTAGCGAAGTATTGGAAAATGAACGGAAAGCTTTATAGTAAAGATTTTCGGGAATATGTGAAAAGGAAATGTCTCAGACCTGAAAACAAAGTTTAATCTAGTGGTGTCGAAGGAAGCTCAAGAGATTTTCGGCGCTCCCGACATCGAAGTGTCAGAGGCTCTAGAAATCAAGCGGCGAGCTTATCCCGAAGATTTGAAGTGGTAAGCCCCCACAAGTTAAATTCCGGGGGGTTACATCAGGTTAGGAAAATAAGCTGACCCACCGCTTAAAAATCCCCAACTTGCGTGTAGTTGGGGAATCCCGGTCCGAGCAACTGTTGCTTTCGGCGATCGCCTCCGGCGACCGCAACCAGAACGCTGGTCACTCTTTTCGGTCAAAAACCAGGAATCAACCGGAATCAAAGTCAGTCAAGTTTTAATCCCTGATACGGTTTTAGGGCTTTACTTAAGATTTGTAGTAACGCAGTAAGTAACGAAGGAGTTTCAATCCCTGATACGGTTTTAGGTTGCTTCCGGCATGATCTAACCATCTAGATGTTTAAATGTCTGGATGTCTGTCTCAATCCCTGATAGGGTTTTAGATTGTTTCCAACCATCGTCTGGGATAGCGTAGTCGGCTAACAGAGGAATGTTTCAATCCCTGATAGGGTTTTAGATTGTTTCCGGCAAAGAATAGACGCTGCAAACCTTGTGCCTCTATCTCTGTGCAGTTTCAATCCCTGATAGGGTTTTAGGTTGTTTTTGGCTTGTGATTAACACTTAGAGTGTCTAAGCAAACACGCCAGTTTCAATCCCTGATAGGGTTTTAGGTTATTTCCGGTTTTCGGAGTCGCTCTGGCACCGATGGGATTTAGGGTGTTTCAATCCCTAATAGGGTTTTAGATTTTTCTTGTGGCCAGTTCCAGAAGCCTTGGTGTATTTAGTTTTCAACGTGCAGTTCCGTAAATTTAAAACAAAAGTACCATCCCAGCCTTTGAATTGTCAATACCCAAATTTTTGCACTCATTTTACAATTTATTCTAGACGGGGAAACTGGTCAGTATAAAGGTAAAATTATGCCCACAGTTGAAGAGTTACAAGCACTAATAGCCCAAGCACCCACAAGTGTTGACCGAACCACCTGGACTAAGGGTGAGTTACGGGTAGTGATGAGACTGTTTCAGTGTTGGTGTGGGTTGAGAAAGACTGAACCCTAGGGGACACTGCTAAATCAACTGTTTCAGTATCCAGGCGGGGACTATCTAGGACGCAGAGCAAGCACAACCAATACACTGCGATTCTAGACTCTGCTAACGCATCTGGGGGTTTGTAGTACCTTCAGCGCATTCCAGATATTCTCCTCAGCCTGCTAGACTCTTCTGAGTAAACTTATCTGAAACCTATGCCCACACCCACAATTAAAGAAATTAAAAAACTTATTAAAAGATGTCCCAAAAGCCCTGAGAGTTCTACTTGGAATATTCACAAATATACAGCAGTAATGGAATTATATGGTCACTGGTTAAGTGATTTAAGCGATAAAGATGGATATTATGAATTACTTAGACCTTTGTTTGACAGTAATAATCAATTCCTGGGAACTATAGTCCTAGATGTTCCTAAAAGAGGTGAACTTTTTTTTGACCTTTCAAGTCTATTAGAACGCCGCCCTCTTACTATTGATGAAACCCAGTGGACAAAAGACCAAAAGCACGTAGTCGAAACACTACATGACTGTTGGATATTTGCTTATTGGGACGGTCTGGGTACGGATGAGGAGTGGGAGATTTTAAAATCTTTATTCTCCGAGAATGGTGGAGAATACTTAGGAGTTTAAACCATTTCTGGTTCTTCATATTTTCTGAGCTAGAGATTGGAGCCGCTAAAATCATTAAATAGTTTCAAGCGCGTGACACATGGCTGTAACTGTCCTCAACCGGACGGGCAGGCGGCTATTTTTCCGATGACCGAGCCAACATTTTGCCAATTTAGCTGAAGCGGTAGCGGCCATCGAAAAAGTCCTGCTGAGGGTTAAGCAGGGAAACTTCCCTTTCCCAACCTATGACTCGGAACTGTTACACCTAGGTCAGAGTATTTGTGTTTCTTATATAGAAAGGAAGCGGTTGCTTTTCTGACTCAATCTGGCTCCACCTCTAAGTATGGTTTGGTAATTGCTCAACCCCCTTGACAGGAAGACGAGATAGACATTAGATAAAGGAAAGCTGCTTGACTAGCTTTCTCACTTCAACCAAACAAGGGACTTGACAATCTTTTCCAATTCTAAAGGTGTGATGCTAGAGTTTTTGCTACAGCCATAGAGTCTTTCTCCGTCTCCGACGCTGACATTATAGTAAGGCCCGTTACCTGCCGGAAAACTATATAGATTTGATTGGGGCAATTTCAATTGTTCTGGAGAAGGAACTTGTTCGGATTTAGCGCGGCCAGATCTCAGTTGAGAGCCATCCCTGCCAAACTCCACAATTATGTTGCCTAAAATTTCAGTACGCACAGGATAGGAAAACTCAAACCCTCCGCCACCAATTCCGTCGGCAATGCCGTTGAGTGCAAAACAATTATTTGCTGAGTTTCGATAAAGAATGGTGTAATTAGGAGCGCGCCCGCAAACTCCTCGAGCATTGCGACTGGAGTTAGGCGGACAAGGTTTCAATTCTACCTTGGCAACTTGGAAGCCACTAGGCACGTATGTAGGAATAGCCACTTGGATACCCAGCGCTCTCAAGGATGCTTGCTGAGTATCGCTTAAGCCACTTGACGAACTTTCAGCAGCCGACGCAAAAATAGTTAAAGGCAATAATCCCGCGACGATCAACATGACCCTTCCGCATCTGGCAAACATAATTTTAACTTCTCTTTTCAGGAATTCTTTTCCATCAGTCATTCGCACAACTACAGGCATTCTAATTGCGCCGCCAGAACTTTTTGCAGCACCGGAAGCTCAATCAAAAATTCTGTCCCCTTGGAGGGCTCGGAAACGCATTTCAAACGTCCGCTATGTTTTTCTGCAACAATCTGATAGCGTAACTGCTCAAAAGAATCAGAGATGTATTTAAGGAAAACCAACCCCAAGACGATGTGCTTATACTCTACCGCGTCAATGTTCTTTCGCAGCTTGTTCGCCGCCTTCCATAGCTTCTGCTCTAGGCTTTCCTTGGTCTGGGCGTTGATTGCGCTATTTCCCAGCCTAGAGCAGAAGCCCACTAGAAGGAGTTGACACTAGACGCAGAATCTGAGTGGTGGAGAATCTCTCTATTTTTGATAGAAGTTTAATAACCTGACTGTTTGACATAAGCGTTATCAGTCAATAAGGGAACACAGTTGCTGATATTAAACGCAGCCGCTAGCTCAATATCTGTGGTGAAGCCTTTAGCAACCAACTCTTTACCCGAACTACATTTTTTCAATGCTGTAACGAGATCATCTTGCCAATGGCGAAATACTGCCACAGCCGCTTCTGCCTCCGGTGACAATCGTCCATCTAGATGCGAAAGAATGGCACCCGCTCCAATTAGGTCTTCCAGAGCGGGCCGTAAACTCCCATCAGGCCACCTCTCACCAGCAGGGATAATAGCAATCCTAGTCCCGCGCGCCATCGCAAACTGTGCAATTGTCTCACTGTTTCGCAAACAACCGGCTAGTGTTGGCTTTGACCCTGTGTGTAACGTTAGAAAGGACCCGTTAGGTGAGGGTAAGACGAGCCTTGTGCCAGCAGGAATATTAAGTAGTGAGGAAGGGGCAAGGGAGTAGCCATAACTGGGTCGCCGTTCTCGACTGGCTAAACCAGCGTTGACAAGTTTTGCGTAATCAAGTGCTGATTCATCCCGCCATTGATAGGGAAAGATAATTGCGCCGTTGTTCGTAGCAATTTCAACACTGGTTGAAAAAGAGAGGATATCAACAATAATGATCACGTCACTGATCGGTGCGAGTTGGGCAACCCCCTGAAATCCCCATTCGCAGCGAAGTTCAAACTCTGATTGGTTGAAAATCATGTCAGTTGTGTAACTACGTTGCTTTGTCCATTTTTCCCAGCTTAGGGCTTGGAAGTGCGGAGGCTACGTCAGGATAAGCAATATACATGAATTACAACGGGAGTGAGTAATGATAGAACACCTCATCTTTGACATACCCACGAGATTCGTAAAGTGATTGCGCTTTTTGATTGGTCATCTGCGTAGATAATGCAATTCTCACGGCACCCGTTTGACGTGCAAAGCTTTCCGCCGCTTGCATTAATTGTGCCCCAACGCCTTGGCAACGAGCCATTTCTTCCACAAATAAATCATTCAAAATCCAAACTCGTTTCATTGAAACTGACGAAAAACTCGGATAAAGCTGAGTAAAACCCACACCCTGAAGTTCATCCAAGGCAATCAATATTGTTGAGTCACCCTGTTGGAAACGCATCTGGATAAACTGACGAGCCGCATCAAGATCTGAAATCTGACCGTAAAAGATGCGATAGCGATCAAACAACCGCGTCACCTCATCCAAATCATCCATGTGCGCCAACCGGACTTGCATCCCAAACCTCAATCACAAATCACGCGATTATAACAGTTCCGGATTAAAACAACAGACGGGTCAGTTAGATTAGCTAGCAAGCCAATTTGCGGTAAATGGCTTGCTAACTGATTTAGCTTAAATCCTTGCTAAGCGAGGCTTTGGGCCCTGTTCGCAAGTTTCTGCACAATTGCTACTCAAACCTCTGTCACTGCTGGGCTTCAGGTTTAGGTTCCTTCGGTTTTTTCTCAAAGACTTGGATACTTGGGTCTGATAGCACAAAGCCGTTAGAGGTTGATTCACCCATCTTGCCACCGATAGCAGCCACCCACATGGGATAGTTGGCAGCAGCATCTTCAAGCTTCTTCCATATTTTTGGCTTAACACTAACGGACACTACCCGACCGTCGCAGTCAAGCTCAAAGGTTTTCCAGTTGTCCTTGTTAGTCTCTACGTTATTCGGTAGTTCGTTAATTTTGATGATTAGTTCAAGCTTGCCAATTGTCATAGGTAATTTCGTTGGTTTAATGCGTTGCTTTTCTGGTACGAGAGTCAGCTTTGTATATTTTCCAGCCTAGGGGTGAAAAGCGCTACACCTTCATCGGGCTATTACCCTTTTCCCGTGTAGGAAAGCATGGAAAGACTCGCGCTCGCTCCATTGACTTGATCCGGCTTCACCTCTTTTGTAGTGCTGCAATTGTTCGAGGTTGTTGTGATCACTGATTTTTTGAATAATCCGCAGCGGAATGCCGGCGTTGCTCCCCAACGTCTGGGGTAAAATATAAGGCACCTCCATTTCTTGTGTGAGCGCGCAGGTTAATCCAGGGGAACTTGGAGGTCTTTTTCTTTCCCTACCCCCGACACCCTAACTTTTTGTCAAATGAAACCAGAATTCAATTTTTTTGAGCATTGGTATCCTATGATACCACTCGAAGACTTAGATCCCAAGCAACCAACTTCAGTAACACTTTTGGGACTGCGTTTAGTTATCTGGAAACCCAAATCATCTGAAACTTTCCAAGTGTTTTTAGATCGATGTCCCCACCGCCTTGCGCCCCTAAGTGAGGGACGCATTGATGACGAAACAGGGAATTTAATGTGTAGCTATCACGGTTGGCAATTTGATGAGCAGGGAAGTTGTACTCATATTCCCCAAGCGGAAAATCCAGAACTTGTAAGCAAGAATAAAGAAAATCTGTGTGCTGTAGCACTACCAGTTCGTCAGCAACAGGATTTACTCTGGATTTGGCCAGATGCAAAATCAAGCGAAAAAGCTGCAAATACACCCTTACCTTTATCACCGCAAATAGATGCAACTCAAGGCTTTGTTTGGTCTTCTTTTGTACGAGATTTAGAATATGACTGGGAAACCCTTGTGGAAAATGTGGCAGATCCGAGTCATGTTCCTTTTGCTCATCACGGCGTGCAAGGCAACCGTAAACAAGCAAGACCAATTGCCTTCCAAATCCTGCAATCAACACCCAATTTGATTGAAGGGGCAATAGTTGGGCCTTTTCAAACAAAAATCACTTTTGAACCACCTTCTCGCTTGGAGTATGCGTTCATTTTTGGCGATGACAGCAAAAAGTTGGGATTAATCACCTACTGTATACCTGTGTCTCCTGGGAAGTCTAGAATTGTCGCTCTATTTGCCCGTAACTTTGGCAAAACACTCTATCGTCTCAAACCCCGTTGGTGGGATCACATCACCAATCGCAATCTTGTTCTTGAGGGAGATATGGTTCTTCTACAGCAGCAAGAGTATTTTCTCCAACAAGCAAAATCTACCCAAAGCTGGAAAACTGCCTATCAGTTACCTACAAGTGCAGACCGTTTAGTAATTGAGTTTAGGAAGTGGTTTGACGGCTATTGTCACGGACAACTCCCCTGGAGCGAAGTTGGAATCAATGTTCCACCGACACGGAATATCAATAATGATCGCCAACAAACGCTCGATCGCTACAAACAACACACCCAACATTGTAGTAGCTGTCGAAAAGCACTTTTGGTCGTGCAACGCTTACAAGCATTGCTTTTAGGCTACTTTGTGATTACTGTTTGCGCTGTTGCTCTCTTTCCTGATGAATTGCGACTTTACGTGGGCTTACCCTTAATTGTGATAGCACTACTAGGTCTAGGAGCTTACATTTGGCTGAGATTTTGGCTTCGTCCTAGATTTTACTTTTTGGACTACATCCATGCACACAGATAAGGGCAATTTTTAGGCACTTTTGGCGTAGTTTTCTGCTCAATCAAGTTCAATAAATGAGCCAACAGATGCTCACAGGATAAATATACTAATTATCCTAGGTAAATTCATATTTTTAATAATCATTTATTTTCGGGCGTTGCTGATTTAGGGTATGAAGGGCTAAATCAGCAAGTTAGAGAAACCAGTATCCACAAAACTTCGGGATTTTTAAGTTATTTTTTTCATACCCTGATTAAGCAACGCCGCTGATTTTACCATCTGAAAATTCAGTGTCTCTTGCTTTGATCCATAGCACATCAGCAAAGAGATTGTTACGCACTGCTGCCATAGCAACTTTACAGGCTACTTCTGTCTTGCCGTACCCCGCACTACCGCATAGAGAGAGGATAGGTGCTTCTTGCGGGTCGTTTAGCCGGTGTAACACTTCTTCACTGAAACTCTCTCTTCCCCACACCTTTCGGCATCGTAAATTGGGAATCCATATCCCACGCTGGTTTTTGCTGTAACCGTCAGTTGGTTGTAGTGGTAATACGTTAATTTGGTCTTCCAGTGAAGGTGTTGTGCTTGCAACAGATACCACAGGTAACTCTATTTCCTTAATTTCGCTGGGTTCAGCAACTTCTTCCCAGTTAACACCTACAGCCTCACAAATTCTGAGAAAGGACTGTCGTTTAATAGGTATTTTCCTCCAAAACCGCTTCAGTGTCGCTTCAGAAGTATCGGCAGCCTGCTGCCACGTGATACTGTTTCTCTTCCAGCGCTTTTTTGCGTGTATAGCTTTCTCAACCTGGTCTAGCCCCTGTTGTGATGCTCTCAGCGTATTAGCCATACTAACCATTACCCCCAACGGTTTCCCAATCCAAATTTTAGCTCAGTTTGGTTCAGTAAAAAAAGCAGTGAGCCATTTAGTGAGTCAAACTGAGCTAAAAAGATGAGCCAAACTGAGCCGCTAAGCCAATTTGTATCTGAGATATTAGAAATGTGCGAAGGAAATTTAAGTAAAAAGTTTCCATCACTTAATTCAATATAAAAGGAGCAAATGCAATGCCTTTACCAACAAATAATTATGACTGGGATCGAGCTAGTGGTGATGACATTTTATTTGATGGAAACACCTCTAATGGAGAAAGTTCAGCCGAAGTCAAGCAAGTGTTTACGAACTTATCCACAGCAGTTTTAGGGAAGTCATATTCGATGACAACCGGTTATGCCTACGACCAAGGTTACTACAATTATTACAAAAAATGGCACGCTGGCATTGATATCGGTGCTTGGGCAGGAACTTCAGTGCGAGCTCCCATTTCTGGTACTGTTGCTTGGACATGGTCTTCCCCTAGTGATGGAGCATTTATCGCAGTTAATAGTAGTGATGGTCGTCAGTGGGTTTATGGTCATTTACAAAATTTCAACGGTTTAGCAACAGGAAGTACCATTTCTTCCGGACAACTCCTCGGTCAAGTTGGCAATCAATCAGGAGCCAATCACTTGCACTTAGAAGTACGCACTCCACCTTTCCAAGGAACTGGCGGTGCCAGTCCAGACCAAAACTTTGTCTTGAATGCTACGATGAGTCCCCTCCAAGCTTTTTCGGAGTTGAAGAACCAGGGCAATAATGGAGGTGGTAATACAAACGGTACTCCTACATCAGGCAATGACAACCTTACAGGAGGTGCAGGTAACGACAATATTAACAGTTTAGCAGGGAATGACACAGTAAGTGGAGGCGCTGGGAATGATACCCTTAATGGCAATAGTGGCAATGACCTTCTCTACGGCAATGATGGCAATGATTTATTAAGTGGCTGGACTGGAAATGATACTCTCATTGGTGGCGCAGGTAACGATGTTTTAGATGGCTTTTACTACAGTGGATTGAGTGGAAATGGGGAAGTTGACTATTTACGCGGTGAGGGAGGTGCAGATACTTTCATCATTGGTGATTCTTACGGAAAAGGCTACTTAGGTAGTAGTTGGGCTGTTATTCAAGATTTTTCAAGCGGACAGGCTGACAAGATTAAAGTCCAAGGAAGTCTTAGTCAATATCAATTGCGTTCTGGTAGCCAGTCGGGCTATTCCAGCAATGATACAGCAATTGTTTTGAGTAGTAATCCCAATGAAGTTTTGGCTGTGGCGTTGGGTGTCTCGTCATCTAATGGTGGTATTCAACTCTCAACCAGAGATTTCATCACCACATAAAACAGGAACTTTCAGCCGGAAAAAACTTGTTTGCGAAAGAGCGAGCGCTCTTGACGGATGAAAAGAGCGATCGAATTCGTGTTCTGACTTTTGGCTCCCCAGCGATCGCTTCTTTCTCCCACACTCTCAAAAAGAGCGATCGCCCTTTATCCATCCCCATCAATCGTGGCACGGGCGTCCCGCCTGTGCGATGGTATCGTTTCAAAAAAGAGCGTAAAGCGGAGGTATCCCGTAGGCGATCGCCCTGTAAATAGTAGAATTTACTCTGGTTTACTGCTTGTGCTATAATTGAGTAAAAATCTTTGTAATTACTACTAAGATAATGCAAGCTGAAAAAATATCAATCTCCCTATCAAAATCGCTACTACAGTTTATTGAAAGCTACAAAATTGCTAAAGGATGCAACTCGCCCTCCCAAGTAATTGCAGTAGCTTTAGAATTGTTGCGAAATCAAGAACTAGAATCTGCTTACCGACAAGCATCCAGTGAAGTAGACTCCGCTTGGGCTCTAACACTTGCCGATGGATTGACAGATGAAACGTGGTGAAATTTACTACGCTAATCTAAGTCCTACGGTTGGTTCTGAGATAGATAAACGCCGTCCCGTATTGATGGTAAGCAATGACGCTAATAACCGTGCTGCCAATACAGTTACAATTCTACCAATTACCTCTAATGTAACCCGTGTCTACCCTTTCGAGGTCTTACTAAATCCAGAGGATAGCGGTTTATCCAAACCTTCTAACGTACAAGCACAGCAAGTACGGACAATTTCTAAACAGCGAATCACCAGCGATGCAGTGGGAAGTTTGAGTGAGGAAATCATGCAGTTAGTAAATGTTGATCTCAAACTGCATTTAGATGTAGATTAACTGGGATATATAGGCGTTTTTTTTCGTGGCACGGGCGTCCCGCCTGTGCGATCAATCGGCTGAAAAAAGAGCGTGAAGGGGATCTATCCCGTAGGCGATCGCCCTCGTTCATTCCCCTGACTAAATTTGACTCCTCACCCACTGCCTAAACCCTCGAATCATCGACGTTTCACCCACCTTTTCTTGCATTTCCAAAAATCCCATAATCTCAGATGGCGACAAAAAAGGAAAGTGAGGAGAAACCTCCCGTTCTACATATTCCTGACCTTCTAACTGATAGAATATTAAACGCGAACCGTCATAACACCAAACCTCTGGCACGCCCAAACTCGCATACAATTCCATGCGGTTGATAGAACTGCTAGTAATGTCAATCTCGATTACTAAATCAGGTGGCGGTAGGGACACGGCAGTGCCGTGTCCTTTATATAATAATTCCGGTGCAACCGGAAACGACATCAAGCGATCGTGTGGTGGCGGACTCGGCATAAAAAATCGTGAAAAGGCCGATCGCACTGGGAACTTGCTGGCTTGCGGGCGATCGAGTTTTCCCGAAAAATCAGTGATATCCAACCAATAACAAATCACTAATCACCAATTACCAAGGACTCCCAATCATCACAAAAGCCGACCAATAATAAGGATGCGACAACTTTAAATCCGCAAACCCTTGCAGCGAACTCGGCAACTCCACCCCCTGACCCCGACTCAAACCCCGCAATCTTCCCCCCTCCAAACGCACATCTCCCCGCAACATGGCAATTTGCGCTTGTCGCAGCGCCGCCCCCTTAATTCGCGCCGTCTTCAACTGCTGGTAAAACTCACTCATCAATCCCAAAGTACCTTCATCACTCACGTACCACAAACTCCCCAAAGCCGTTTGCACCCCCGCTTGCAGCGCCAAACCCCCGAAACCCAACTCCGCCTGTGCATCTCCCACCGCAGTCCGACAAGCACTTAAAACTAACAGATTAACCTGCGGATCATTCAATCTCAAATCCCGCAATTGATCCAGTCGCAGCCGACTATTCCAAAACTGAATAAAAGAATTATTCGGTGCTCCAGGTCGAAATTCGCCGTGAGTAGCTAAGTGAATAACCCCAAAAGGTCGGCTTTGATGCTGTCGCTTCAAATTATCCAAAGTGAAATCCTCATTCAGAAAACTAACTCCCGGCCACTCTCGGGAAATAGCCGCTATTTCAGCAGGAACTGCAGGCAAAGGATTCAACTCTGAAAATTCCGAGGCACCCATTGCTAAAACTTGAGAATTTCTGAGATCGACGTAGCGAGTATCTGTTAAATTAATGCTGGGCATCAGGCTGAGATTGTACTTTTCCACCAAAAATTGCTGTCCGTCGTGCAAAGCAGCAAAGGGCATACCTCTCAAACCTCGATCGACAACAAAGGAAATAGTATCCGTTTCGCAGCTTTTCAAACTGTCCTCTAAAGGCGCAATCATCCACTTATAAAGCTGTTGGGAAGATGGTAGATAACTCGTAGTAGTCCGCACTCCCGGTTTGGTAATCTCATCCCTGAACTGAGTTACAACTTTCAGCAGTTCTGCCCGGTTCGCAGCCGGCACACTTTTGTGAACCACTTCACCGCAAGAATTTATTAGCATTAAATTTAATTCTTCGGGCTGCGAGAACAGATAAATTAAGCTGGGTTTCGTGCCCGTTTCTGCGCCCACCGATGCTAACTTTTTTTTGATTTCCTCTGGGGATACCAACTCGTCGCTGATGTTGATGCCCAAATATTCCCGAAATTCTTGGCTGAAAGATTTGTCCAGCAGAGACAAAGCTGCCGATATATTGCCGATTTCCAAATTCCTGCCGATATCGCCGCGAAATGCTGCTGACTGAATAACTGAATCTCTGATATTTGAATTGATGAAATTTCTCAGCCCTCTGGGAGATTGCATTCTTTCGGGCGGCATCCTGTCTCCGGGTTTTCCTATATCTCGCGATATTCTGTTTTGGTTCTGCCGCTGTTCGCGACTAAAGGGTTGGTTCGGATCGGGGAAAAGCGATCGCCCTCTATCAAATCGCGCTCTATCCCTTGGTGATATTGGCGGCGAATTGGGGTTATTGGGATTATTGGGATTATTGGGATTATTCGGATTATTTGGATTGTCGGGATTATTCGGATTATTTGGATTGTCGGGATTATTCGGATTATTTGGATTGTCGGGATTATTCGGATTATTTGGAT